>DASVWD010000016.1 GCA_036389795.1 Longimicrobium sp. | reverse complement strand
GCTCAGAAGCTGTAGCGCAGCCCGAGCTGCACCTGGAACTGGAACGGGTCGAAGCCCAGCGGCAGCTCCTCGGCGAAGCGGTCGTTCACCTCGTAGGTCACCTGCCCGTTCGCGGCCGTGAAGCCGCGCGCGATCAGCAGGTTGCGCTGGTCGCCGAAGACGCCCACCAGCCGGCCCCATTTGTCGTTCAGCCCGTTGAGCACGTTGAACACGTCGGCGATCAGCTCCGCGCGCTGGCGGCCCACGGTGCGGATCTCCTTCGACAGCCGCAGGTCCAGCGAGTGGAACCATGGGTTGCGGCAGCTGTTGCGCCGCGCGATGCGGCCCTCCTGCCCGGCCAGGCACTCGTGCTCGGCCAGGAGATCCGCCATCTGCGCGGCCTCGGCGGCGTTGGTGAACTGCAGGTTGGCACCCACGAAGGCGCGGTCGTTCTCCACCCCGTCGCCGTTGACGTCGCCGTCCACGATCGGCGTCCACGGCGTCCCCGAGGTCGAGCGCCAGATCCCGCTCACCCGGAAGCCGAGCGGCGCGTCCCACAGCGCGTTGAACACGAAGGTGTGCCGCCGGTCGAAGTCCGACGGGCCCCAGGTGCCGCGGTCCTCGTCGCCCGGGCCGCCCAGGTCGTTCGGGTTCCCCGAGGTGGGCACGTTGAACCCCTCGGCGCTGGTGCAGCAGAAGAACGAGCTGTTGTCGCTGGCGCGCGTGTAGGCGTAGCGCGCCCCCACCTGCAGCACGTCGCGGACGCGCTGGTCCAGCTCCAGCACCACGCTGAAGGCGCGCGCCTCGGCCTCCGACGCGTTCAGGAACACGCGGTCGAACGCGTTGTTCGCCAGGCGGTCCGCCCCCGCGGTGAAGACGGGGTTGAACGCGCCCGCCGGCACGAACACCGGCCGGCCCTCGACGCCCAGGTTGAACTGCGCCGGCCGCAGGTTCAGGTCGAAGACGTTGAAGTTCTCCCAGGTGCGGCTGTAGATGAGGTCCACCCCCACCTGCGTGCCGCTGGCGAACGCCCGCTCGAAGCCCAGGTTGGCCTTGAGCGTCCTCGGCAGCTCGAAGTCCTCGTCGAACACCGCGACCTCGGGGCGTCCGGTGGGCGCCTGGCCCCCCGCGCACGCCGCCGGGTTGTTCTCGCCCGTGGGCGAGGACAGCAGCTCATTCAGGTTGAAGGTGGGGATGTTCGCCCCCGTGCACGTCACCGACAGCAGCGGGCGCTCCGCCTGGAAGACGTTCCCCACCAGCACGTTGGGGACGCGGCCGATCAGCAGCCCCACCCCGCCGCGCACCACCTGCGCCTGCTCGCCGGGGAACTCGTAGACGAAGGAGAGGCGGGGCGAGATGCCGGTGAGGTCGGGCGAGACCCCCGTGGCCACCCCGAACGCCGTCTCCACCGCGGGGACCTCGGCCGGGTCGTCGCGGAAGTCGGTGCCGCCGAAGCGCACGCCCGGCGTCACCAGCAGGCGGTCGGTCACCTGCCACTCGTCCTGCGCGTACAGGCTCCACTCCAGCGCCTGGAACTTCGCCACCGGCACGTCCATCTCGGGGCAGATCACCGGCTGCCCCGCCGCGTTGTTCTGGAGCGGCGAGGGGCAGGCGCGCACGTTCCGGGTGTAGCGGTTGGGGCGCCCCGCCGCGAAGTCGGCCAGGTTGCCGAAGCGGTACGCCCCGTTGCCCAGCAGGAAGAAGGTGTTCTCGGTGCTGGAGAGGATGTTGTTGGTCCCCGCCTTCAGCGTGTGCGCCCCGCCTTCCAGGTGAAGTTGTCGATCAGCTGGACCTTGTCCTCCACCAGCCGGTTGCGGAAGATCACCCCGTCGCCGCCCAGGAAGATGCTGGTGGTGGCGGCCACCGTGTCGCCGTTCTCGTTCAGCCGGTACGACGGCACGTTGTCGATGCGCAGCTCCGGGAGGTAGCCGCCCGGCGTGTTGGGGTTGCGCGGCCGGTCCTCGTCGGAGACCTGCACGCGCAGGGTGTTGTAGGCGTCGCCGAACACCGAGTTCAGCTCGCCCACGGTGGACCACGCCGTGTTGACGAACGGCCCGCCGCGCGTGCTGTTCTCGTTGCCGCTGGTGCTCAGGCGGTCGTTGGTCTGCTCGAAGTCGGAGTAGTTCTGCCGGAGCGTCAGCCGGTGCCGGTCGCTGATCGTCCAGTCCAGCCGCCCGAACACCACCAGGTTGTCCTCCTGCTGGTCGAGCGTCCCCACCGTCGACTGCGCTTCGGGGAAGCCCAGCGCGTTCAGGGTGTTGACGATCTTCGTGACGGTGTCGGGGCGGATCTGCACCACGCTGGGCGCCAGCGCGTACACCGGCTGGTTCTTGTTCTGCGCGTCGACCGAGACGAAGAAGTGCAGCCGGTCGCGCAGCACCGGGCCCGACAGGCTGAAGCCGTACTGCTGCACGGTGTAGTCGGTGGGCGGCACGCCGGTGAAGTCGTCGCCGGTCAGCGACTGGTCGCGCACGAAGACGAAGGCGTTGCCGCGGAACTGGTTGGTGCCGCCCTTGGTGACCGCGTTCACCACCCCGCCCTGGTAGCTGCCGTACTCCACGTCGAAGCCGTTGGTGATCAGCTGGAACTCCTTGATCGACTCCAGGCTGAAGGCGAACGGGGTGCGCGACGAGCCGCGGTTCTCGCCGAAGAACTGGTTGTTGGCGTCGGCGCCGTCCACCTGCACGTTGGTCGCCGAGGTGCGCGCCCCCGCCACCGAGAACTGCCCGCCGGTGCCGATCCCCTGCGCCGGGCTCACCAGCGGCGAGAGGTTCAGGAAGTCGGTGAAGTCCCGCCCCTGGGTGGGGAGGTTCTCCACCTGCTCGCTGGTCACCGTCTGCACCACGCCGGCCTGGGTGGCGTCGATCCCCGCGCGCGCCGCCGTGGCGGTGATCCCGGTGAGCGCCACCGCCTCGGCCGCCAGCCGCAGGTCCACCGTCGAGGCCTGGTTGGCGCGCACGGCGACGTCGGGGACGGTCACCTGGCCGTAGCCCAGGCCGCGCGCCTCCACCCGGTAGGTGCCGGGCGGCAGCAGCGGGATGGTGTAGAAGCCGCGGGCGTCGGTCACCGCCGCGCGCCGGAAGCCGGTCTCGGCGCTCACCGCCGCCACCTGCGCGCCGGGGACGGCCGTGTTGTCGGCGCCGGTGGTGGCCTGGCCGCGGATGGTGCCCGTGGTGGCGCCCTGCGCCAGCACGGACGGGGCGCCCGCCAGCGCGCAGGCGAGCGCGAGGCAGAGCGCCGGGAGCGTACGTCGGAACCGCATCGTGGTCCTCACAGGGCAGGAGGTAAGGATGAGGCCGGGGAGCGGCCTGGCCCGTGGGTCGACACCAAAGTAGGATGAACCGCGCGGGCGCGGAAGCGCGTCGGGACGAATTCCCGTGGGACGGGTCTCGTCGCGGCCGCCGGTGTCGCGAGTGCCTGAAGACACTCGCTGGAACCACGGAAAGCCTCGCCGGCCATCGGCGCCGCAGCGAGGTTCGGGTGAGCGAGGCTTCAACCGCGCACCCCATCCGCCCGGCACCTGGTTTCGTTGTGCGAAGCGCCGAGGTGTTTCCCCTCCACCGCGCAGCGGGGGAGGGAGCGCGCCCTCTGGCTGCGAGGAACGAGCAGCCGCGGGTCGCGCGGGGAGGGGGGCCCCTGCGGCGCAGCCGCCGGGGAGCCGCGGATGCCCCGATTCTCCAAACGACGTGCATCCAACCACTTGCATCTCCCGAAAACAAGAACGTTGACACCGGTGCTACCCTCTGCTAGAATTCCAGCACGCTGCTGGATTTCCAGCAGGCCACTGGAGGCCGGCAGCCCTTCCACCTTTCGCACCCCACCTCTTCGCACAGGAGACCCGATGGGTCCCGAGCTGCAGACCGACCTCTCGCGCCGCGAGCGCCAGATCATGGACGTGCTCTACGCCATGGGCAGCGCCACGGTGGGCGATGTCCTCGAGCGCATTCCCGACCCGCCCAGCTACTCCGCCGTGCGCGCCACCATGCGCACGCTGGAGGACAAGGGCCACGTGATCCACCTCCAGGACGGCCCGCGCTACGTCTACAAGCCCACCGTGGAGCAGGACAGCGCCCGCACCGCGGCGCTCAAGCACCTGGTGCGCACCTTCTTCGGCGGCTCGGCCGAGCAGGCGGCGGCCGCGCTCCTGGGGATGAGCGACACGCACGTCGACGGCGACACCCTGGTGCGCCTCACCCAGCAGGTCAACCGCGCCCGCGAGGAGGGGAGATGACCGCCGCCGTCCCGCAGCTCTCGACGCTGGTGCTGGGCTCCGACCCGGTCCCGGCGCTCTTCCTGAAGGCCGCGCTCCTGCTGGGCGCCGCCACGCTCCTGGCGGTGACCCTGCGCAACGCGTCGGCCGCCGCGCGCCACTTCGTCTGGGTGGCGGCCATCGCCGCCGTGCTGTCGCTGCCGCTCTTCTCGCACTTCCTCCCCTGGCGCCTCCCGGTGCTCCCGTCGCTCGCCGGCCCCGCGCCGGTGACGGTGGCCCCGCGCCCGACGCCCGTCGCGGAGGTGCCCGTGGCGTCGACGGCCCCGATCGCCGACGCGGGTACGCCGTCGACGCTCGGCGCGCCGGCCGCCGCGGCGCCGGCGCCGGGCACTCCGACCACGGCCCCGGCGGAAGGGCCGCGGGAGGGCGTCATCCGGCTCCACGTCGACGTCGACGTCTGGCGGCTGCTGGGGATCCTCTGGCTCGTGGGCACGGCGCTGCTGCTGGCGCGGCTGGCCACGGGCTTCGGCACCGTGTGGTGGCTGTCGCGCCGCGGCGAGCGCGTCGACGACCCCGAGTGGACCTCGCTGATCGCCCGGCTGGAGCGGCGCTTCGGCGTGCGCACCGGGATCCGGCTGATCCAGAGCGACTGGACCGAGATGCCGATGACCTTCGGCATCCTGCGCCCCGTCGTGATCCTCCCCATGGGCGCCGACGAGTGGCCGCAGGAGCGGCGCGAGGTGGTGCTCACCCACGAGCTGGCCCACATCGCCCGCGCCGACGTGCTGACGCTGGCGCTGGGGCAGGTGGTGTGCGCGCTGCACTGGTTCAACCCGCTCTCCTGGATCGCGCTCAAGAACCTGCGCGCCGAGGCCGAGCGCTGCTGCGACGACTGGGTGCTGCGCTCGGGGACGCGCGCCTCCACCTACGCCGACCACCTGCTGTCGATGGTGCGCACGGTGGGCCGCGCCCGCGTCCCCGCCGCGCTCGCCCTGCCGATGGCGCAGCGCTCCACCTTCGAGGGGCGGCTCCTGGCCATCCTGGAGCCCGGGGTCGACCGGGCCGTGGTGCGCCGCTCGCAGGCCGCGCTCACCGCCGTGGGCGCCCTGGCGCTCTCCGCCCTCCTGGCCGCCGTCGGCCCGGCGAGCGCCGCGGCCAGCACCGCCGGGGCCGGCACCGCGTCCGAAGTCCCCGGCTCCTCGCTGTTCTCCTTCGACGGCGAGCAGGGGTCCCCGGACGCGGGCAAGGCGGCCGCGGACGCCCTCACCCGCTCGTCGACCGGCGCGGCGCGGGAGCGGGCGGACGCGGTGGAGAACGCGGTGACGGCGGACGCGCTGGCCGGGGTGGCGGCGGTGCTCGAGGGCGCCGAGCCCACCTCGCCCCAGGCCGCCGCCACCGTCGACGCGCTCCGGCAGCAGGTGAGCGCGGCGCAGGCCCAGGAGGGCGGCGACGCGAAGGCGCGGATCGTGGGCGCGCTGGTGCGCTCGATGGGCGACGCCGACCGCGAGGTGCGCCTCGCGGCGGTGCAGTCGCTGGGCTCGCTGGAGGACCCGCGCGCGGTGGAGGCGCTGATGCGGGCGCTGCGCGGCGACCGCGACGCCGAGGTGCGCAAGACCGCCGCCTGGGCGCTGGGGCAGATCGAGGACGCGCGCGCCGTCCCCGCGCTGGTGGAGGCGCTCTCCGACCGCGACGTGGAGGTGCGCAGGACCTCCGCCTGGGCGCTGGGGCAGATCGAGGACGGAGGGGCGGTGGAGGGCCTCGCGCGCGCCATGCGCGACGCCGACGCCGAGGTGCGCGCGACGGCCGTGTGGGCGCTGGGGCAGATCGAGGACCGCCGCGCCGTCCCCGCGCTCTCCGAGGCGCTGCGCGACGGCGACGCCCGGACGCGCAAGCAGGCCGCCTGGGCGCTGGGGCAGATCGAGAGCGCCGAGGCCGTCCCCGCGCTCGCCGCGGCGCTGCGCGACCGCGAGCCCGAGGTGCGCGAGACGGCGATCTGGGCGCTGGGCCAGATCGAGGCGCCGCAGGCGGTGCCCGCGCTGGTGGGGCTCCTGCGCGACGGCAGCCCGCGGGTGCGCAAGCAGGCGGTGTGGGCGCTCGGCGAGATCGAGAGCCGCGAGGCGGTCTCGGGTCTCAGCGGCGTGCTGCGCGACGACGACTCGGCCGAGATCCGCGAGATGGCGGCGTGGGCGCTGGGGCAGATCGAGAGCCCCGACGCCGTCCCCGCGCTCACGGCGGCGCTGCGCGACCCCTCGCCCGGGGTGCGCGCCAAGGCGGCCTGGGCGCTGGGGCAGATCGAGCCGGCCTCGGCCCCGCAGGGGCTGCTGGACGCCCTGCGCGACCAGAACCCGGGCGTGCGCCGCACCGCCGCCTGGGCGCTGGGGCAGATCGAGGACGGGGCCTCGGTGTCCGCGCTCCGGGCGGCGCTGCGCGACCAGGACCCGCAGGTCAAGTCCACCGCGCTGTGGGCCCTGATGCAGGTGGGGAGCGAGGCCTCGGCGCAGGTGATCGCCGAGATGCTGGAAGACTCCGATCCGCAGGTGCGCCGGGCGGCCGCCGCGGCGCTGGCCGGCCGGCACGGCTCCTCTCCCGACCCGCAGCCGGACCCGCGCCCCGACCCGCGCCCGGATCCCCGTCCGGACCCGCGCCCCTGACCGGCCCGAGGAGCGACCTCACATGAACCGGATCGAACGCTTCGTGCGGCGGCACCCCCTGGGGGCCGCCGCCCTGGCCGGCGCCGCCCTTCTCCTGGTCCCGGCCACCCTCCTGCCGCGCCCCGGCCACCGCGGCGAGGAGCCCGCCGTGCGCGCCACCGTCACCCGCGCCGAGCAGGAGGCCAGCGTGCGCGAGCTGCTGGCGGCGGTGCGCGGGGCCAACCCGGTGCTCTGCGAGCTGGCCACGCGCAACTTCGGCAACCAGTGGGGCTTCGGCAGCGGCGAGTGGGAAGACGCCCCCGCCTCGGCGCAGGTGGCCGAGGAGACGCGGCGGGTCCTCGCCGTGCTCGACGGGCGGATGGAGGGGGTGGACGTGGCGCCGCTCCGCGAGGGCCTGGCCGACGCCGACCCCTGCGTGCGGCGCGCCTCGGCGCGGCTGCTGGGGCGGCTGCGCATCCCCGCGGCCACCGACGCGCTGCTGGAGGCCCTGCGCTCCGACGACCGCGGCCGCCGCGAGGCCGCCATGCTGGGGCTGGCCCACGCCGAGGACCAGCGCTCCGTGGGCCCGCTGGTGGACCTGCTGGACGAGCAGGACCCGGAGCTGCGCGGCGGGGCGGCCTGGACGCTGGGCCACGTGGGCAGCCGCGAGGCCACGCGCCCCCTGCTGGGCATCCTGGACGACCGGGAGGCGCGCGTGCGCCGGAGCGCCGCCCGCGCGCTGGGCCGCCTGGAAGACCCCGCCGCCATCCCCGCGCTCGCCCAGCTCCTGGGCGCCGACGCCGACCCCACCGTGCGCCGGGCGGCGGCGTGGGCGCTGGGGAAGATCGAGTAAAGTACGAAAGTACGGGGTACGAGGTACGAATGAAGGCCCCGTCGCGAGCGATCGCGGCGGGGCCCTTCGTCTTCGCGCAGCGCCAAAAAGACTCGTCTCACGCAGAGGAAGCAGAGGTAGCAGAGAAAAATCACGGGAGCGGCGAGTTTCTCTGCTGACTCTGCTGACTCTGCGTGAGGCCTGATGTTTTCCGTTGGGGTCACCCTGCCGGGCGGACCCCCACCCTCGGCCTCACGACCCGCTCTGGGCCAGCTTGATGACGTAGAAGAACGCGCCCTGCGGGTCCTGGATCAGCACGAAGCGGCCGATGCCGGGGATGTCCTCCGGGCCCATCAGCACCTGACCGCCCAACTCGCGCACCCGCTCGGCGGTGGCGTCGGCGTCGTCCACGGCGAAGTAGGGGAGCCAGCAGGGCGGCATCTGCATGTCGGGGGAGAGCTGATACATCCCGCCCACCATCTGCTCGCCCTGCGCGAACATGGTGTACGGCGCCACGGTCTCCATCTCCTGCGCGCCCCAGCCGAAGAGCGAGGTGTAGAAGTCGCGCGCCCGGGCGGGGTCGGCGGTGCCCAGCTCGTTCCAGCAGAGCGCGCCGGGCTGGCCGAGCAGCCCCGCGCCCTGGTGCCTTCCCGCCTGCCAGAGGGCGAACACGGCGCCGGTGGGGTCCTGCACGATCGCCATGCGCCCGGCGTCCAGCACGTCGAAGGGCCCCGCCATCACGGTGCCGCCCAGCTCGGCCGCGCGGGCGGCGGTCTCGTCGGCGTTCTCGACGGCCACGTACGACAGCCAGAACGGCGGCACCCCCATCCCCTTCTGGTCTTCGCCCATGGCGGCCGAGGCGGCCACCTGGCGCCCGTCGACCTCGTACATGGTGTAGACTTCGTGCTCCGCCTCTCCGTACTTCATGTCGTTCACGCTCCAGCCGAGGAGCGCGGGGTAGAAGCGCTTCGCGGCCGCCGCGTCGTGGGCGGACAGGTCCACCCAGCAGAAGGTGCCGGGCGCGTGGGTGGCGGTGACGGTCATCGGGCCTCTGGGGAACGGGGTGGTCGGCTGCCGGCCGGGACGCCTTCCCGCCGGCCCCGTGCACACCGTGGATGTTCACGGGGCACCAAAGATAAGCCGAAACAGAAGGAGCGTCCAGATTCTTCTGTTAGTGCTTGCGGCGCAACGAGATGGTCCCGCGCGCGCCGACATGCGTCGGCGCGGGGGCCCTCACCCGCCGCCTGGGAGCGGCAACCCTCTCCCAACTTCGGGAGAGGGTGGACTTTACGCTCCGGTGCATGGGTCGGGACCGATGTGCCGGCTGTCCCCGTACCCTGTCCCCCGTTCCCCGCCGTCGTCCGGACCGAAAGGCGGCGGAAACAGGTGAGGGCTGGCGTGGATCGCGAAACCCTTGTAACATGAATGGCCTCGGCGGTTTGCCGAGACTCCCTCCGCAGTCCCCACTCCGTGAGGCTTCCATGTCCAACCTGATGTCCCGACGTACCTTCGGACTCGTGGCCGCCACGCTGGTGCTGGGCGGCGTCTACGCCGACGGCGCGAACGCGCAGATCGGCGGCATCGGCCGCGCCATCGGGCGGGCGGCCGGGCGCATGAACCTGGACGCGGTGCTGCGGGGCGACCCGCCGATCACCACCAGCCTCCCCGACGCGCGCTGGGCGGTGGACTCGCTCGACAACTTCACGCCGCGCGAGGCCAAGCGCTCCATGCTCCAGCTGCAGCGCACGCCGAACGGCGGCTTCGTGCTGCAGCCGGGCTACTACGAGATGCACACCCAGAGCTACTGCCTGAAGGCCGGCACGCACGGCCCCGGCGGCGGCGACGGGTACATCTTCGCCCCCACCAAGGGCCCCGCCGAGGACGCGGTGATGACCATCCTGCGCAACTCGGTGAACCACCCCGAGATCCACCAGCACGACGTGCAGACGCTGCTGTGGGCCATCATCGCCCGCGCCAAGTTCGAGGACCTCAGCACCGAGCACAAGGCGACCGCCTCGCGGCTGCTGACGCCGCGCCAGCTGGCCTCGCTCAACCGCACGGCGCTGGACTTCGTCCCCGGGCCGGCGCTCGACCAGGCCACCAACAGCCTGCCGCCGCTGGTGAGGCAGATCGTGCAGGCCGAGGCGCAGCTCCGGCAGATGCTGACCCAGCCGGGCACCACCTTCGAGCAGATGGAGCGCGTGGCGGTCCTCGCCGGGATGGCCCCGCTGGGCGAGGGGAGCCGCCAGGTGCCCAGCGGCCGCTGGAGCCTGCACCCCGACGGCTACTACGTGCGCTACATCCCGCAGGGCTACAGCTACACGGTCACGCAGATCTGGGTGCCGCAGGGCAGCCCCGCCGTGGGCAAGGAGTACGACCCGGCCACGCACATCGCCGTGCCGGGCAACACCGCCCGCCAGCGCCTGGTGCAGTCCGGCCGCGCCCACCAGCAGAGCTGAGCGCCGCCCCGGCGGATCATCGATCGGCAGAGAGAGCCGGTCCCGAGCTTCGGGACCGGCTCTCTTCTTTTCCGGTGGATCAAAAAACATCAAAGCCTCACGCAGAGGAAGCAGAGGTAGCAGAGGAAAACCACGAGTGCGGTGTGTTCTCTGCTGACTCTGCTGACTCTGCTGACTCTGCGTGAGACAAATCTTTTTGCCGGATCTGGCTCGGGGTCCGCGAATTGCCGCCTCGCTTCCGAACCCCTGACAGGGAGGTGGGCCGGTGCGCGTTCCCGCGCGTTGTCTCGCACTGCTCGCGGCGGCGGCGGTGCTGGAGGGGTGCCTGGGGGGCTCGGGGCGGCCGGAGCGCGTGCAGGCGCCGCCGGACAGCGCGGCGGGCGAGATCGGCTTCACACTGGAGGGGCCGGGCGGCGCGGCGCTCACCGTCCCCGTCCACGTCAACGGAAAGGGGCCGTTCGATTTCATCCTGGACACCGGCGCCACCTTCACCTGCATCGACCAGGCGCTCGCCGACAGCCTGGGCCTCCCCGAGAAGCGCGGCCAGGTCGGCGTCGGCGCGGGGGTGGGGATGGCGGGGCAGGTGCGCATCGTGGAGATCGACTCGCTGCGCATCGGCGCGGCGCGGGCGGAGGAGATGGTGGCCTGCGCGCTCGACCTGCGCCACGTCCGCTCGGTGGGGCTGGAGACGGACGGGCTCCTGGGCCTCAACTTCCTGCGCTCCTTCCGCGTGACGCTCGACTTCGAGCGCGGCGTGCTCCTCCTCCAGGACCCCGACTCCGCCTCGGCGAATTGACGAACCGACAAACTGCCTGGGCTCACACAGAGGACACAGAGAACACAGAGGAACTGCATGTCTCACGCAGAGTCAGCAGAGTTAGCAGAGAACACTTCGCTCGTCTGGTTTTCCTCTGCTGCCTCTGCTCCCTCTGCGTGAGGCCTTTTGTTCTCTGTGCCCTCTGTGTCCTCTGTGTGAGGCCCTGCAGTTGACGATATCGGGGAGAAGCGCGGGAGCTGGTCTCAGGGAAGCGGTTTGCTTGACGGCAGGCGGGAGCCGAACGATTCTATAGCCCCATGCGCAAGCTCCTCATCGTGATTGGCGTGCTCCTGGCCGCGCACGCCGCCCTCCTCTTCGTCCGCCCCGGCGGCGTCCGCGCCGAGAGCGACGGCAGCGGCCTCGACGTCGGCATCGTCTTCGACGTGGGCGGCCGCGGCGACAAGAGCTTCAACGACGGCGCCTACGCGGGCGCCCTGCGCGCCGCGCGCGAGCTGGGCGCCAACGTCCGCCTGGTGGAGCCCGGCGAAGGGTCCGACCGCGAGGCGGGGCTCAGGCTCCTCGCCGCGCAGGGGATGGACCTCGTCGTCGGCGTCGGCTTCATCTTCACCGACGACCTCACCGCGCTCGCCAAGGAGTACCCGGACGTCCACTTCGCGGGCGTCGACTACGCGCTGCAGACCGACGAGGCGGGCAACGTCATCCCCCCGCCGCCCAACCTGGCCGCGCTCAAGTTCCGCGAGGAGCAGGGCTCCTTCCTGGTGGGCGCCATCGCCGCGCTGACCTCGAAGACGAAGGAGGTCGGCTTCGTCGGCGGGATGGACATCCCCCTCATCCACAAGTTCGAGGCGGGCTACCGCGCCGGCGTCAGGCAGGTGTGCCCCGACTGCCGCGTGGTCGCGCAGTACGCGGGCGTAACGCCCGAGGCGTTCCGCAACCCGGGGAAGGGGAAGGAGCTGGCGCTCAGCCAGTACAACTCCGGGGTCGACGTCATCTTCCACGCCTCGGGCTCCACCGGCCTCGGCGTCTTCGAGGCCGCGCGCGCCACGGGGAAGAAGGCCATCGGCGTGGACGCCGACCAGTACGCCGAGGCGCCGGGCTACGTGCTCACCTCGATGGTGAAGGGCGTCGACAACGCGGTGTTCGACGCGGTGCGGCGCGTGCGCGACGGCACCTTCCGCGGCGGCGTCTACGAGTTCGGCCTCAAGGAGGGCGGCGTCCGCTACGTGTACGACCAGAACAACCGGGCGCTGATCCCCGACCCCGTCATCCAGCGCGTGCGGCAGCTCGAGCAGGAGATCATCGCCGGCCGCATCCAGGTGCCCAGCACCCGCTAGCCCCCTCCCCTACCCCTCCCCCTCGCCCGAGCGACCGTGACAGACACCGCCCCCGCAGGCGCCCCCGTGATCCGGATGGCCGGGATCGAGAAGTCGTTCGGCCCGGTGCTGGCCAACCGCGGGGCGAGCCTGGAAGTGGGCGCCGGCGAGATCCACGCCCTGGTGGGCGAGAACGGCGCCGGCAAGTCCACGCTGATGCGCATCCTGAGCGGGATGTACGCCCCCGACGCCGGCACCGTGGAGGTGTTCGGCGGGGACGTCACCGGGTGGGACACGGCCCGCGCCATCGCCGCCGGGGTGGGGATGGTGCACCAGCACTTCATGCTCGTGCCCACCCTCTCCGTGGCCGAGAACCTGATCCTGGGGACCGAGCCGAAGCGCGGCCTGGTCCTCGACCGCGAGAAGGCGCGGCGCGACGTCGAGGAACTCTCCCGCCGGACGGGCCTCGCGGTGGACGCCGGGCGCCAGGTCTCGCGCCTCTCCGTGGGCGAGGCGCAGCGGGTGGAGATCCTCAAGGCGCTCTACCGCGGCGCCAAGGTGCTGATCCTGGACGAGCCCACCGCCGTCCTCTCGCCCCCCGAGGTGCAGGAGCTGTGGAAGGTGCTGCGGGGACTGCGGGCCGAGGGCGCGACGGTCGTCCTCATCACCCACCGGCTCGACGAGGTGATGGAGGTCTCCGACCACATCACGGTGATGCGCGCCGGCCGCACGGTCGACCGCATCCGCACCGCCGACACCACCCCGGCCGCGATCGCGCGGGCGATGGTGGGGCGCGACGTGGCGCTGGCCGCGTTCGCGGAAGAGACGGCGTACGTCCCGCGCGACATCCCTGAAGCACCCCCCGCGCTGGAGGTGCGCGACCTGGTGGTCTCCGCCCACGGCCGGCCGCGGGCGGTGGACGGGGTGAGCTTCACCGTGGCGCCGGGCGAGATCCTGGGGATCGCCGGGGTGGAGGGGAACGGGCAGACGGAGCTGATCGAGGCGATCGCCGGGCTGGTGGAGCCCGTCTCCGGGACGATCCGGCTCGGCGGGACGGACGTGACCGGGACGGACGTGCGCGCGCGCGGCGACGCGGGGCTCAGCCACGTCCCCGAGGACCGCCACCGCCGGGGCCTGCTGCTGGACTACTCGCTGGCCGACAACCTGATCCTGGGCCGCCAGCACCGCTTCGCGAAGACGTTCTCGCTCGACCGCGCCAGCATCGAGCGCAACGCCGAGGAGCAGGTGCACGCCTACGACGTGCGCCCGCCCGACCCCGCGCTCCCCGCGCGCGCCCTCTCCGGCGGCAACCAGCAGAAGGTGGTGGTGGCGCGGGAGATGGCGCGCGACTTCACCGTGCTGCTGGCCGCCCAGCCCACGCGCGGGGTGGACGTGGGCGCCGTGGAGCTGATCCACGACCGCCTGCGTGCCGCGCGCGACGCCGGCAAGGCGGTGCTCCTGGTCTCCGCCGAGCTCAACGAGGTGCTGGCGCTGGCCGACCGCGTGGCGGTGATGTACGCCGGCCGCTTCGCCGCGGTGCTCCCGCGCGCCGGGGCCAGCGAGGAGGTGCTGGGGCCCTACATGACCGGCGCCGCGCGCCAGGAGGCCGCGTGAGCACCGCCGTGGAGACCCGCGCGCCCGAGACCGGGCCGCCCGCCGCGCGCCGCTCCGCGGCCGCCGGCGCCTGGAAGACGCGGCTGGAGGAGTCGCTCCTTCCCCCGCTGGTGGCCGTGCTGGCGGCGATGGTGGTGGGCGACGTGCTGATCCTCTCCTTCGGCCAGTCGCCCGCCGAGGTGTACGGGCTGCTGCTGGAGGGGACCTGGGGGAACGCCTACGGCTTCGGCCAGGTGCTGTACAAGGCGACGACGCTCGCCTTCACCGGCCTAGCCGTCGCCCTCGCTCTGCGCGCGGGGCTCTTCAACATCGGCGCGGAGGGGCAGCTGGCGGCGGGCGGCTTCGCGGCGGCGCTGCTGGGGCTGGTGCTCCCGGAGGGGACGCCGGCCGTCTTCGCGGTCCCGCTCTGCATCCTGGCCGCGGCGCTGGGCGGGGGGATGGTGGGCGCGGTGCCGGGGGCGCTCAAGGCCCGCTTCGGCGCGCACGAGGTGATCGTCACCATCATGCTCAACTTCGTCGTGCTGGCGCTCTTGAACTACGTCGTCGCGGCGCACCTGCACGTCCCCGAGACGCTGCACACCCCCGAGATCCACGCCGGCGCCGTCCCCCGCCTGGGCGGGCCCTTCACCGGCTCGGCGGCCAACTGGACGATCCTGCTGGCGCTCGTGGCGGCGGCCGCGGCGTGGTGGTACCTGTACCGCACGCGGCGCGGCTACGAGCTGCGCGCGGTGGGGCTGCAGCCCGAGGCGGCCGAGTACGGCGGGGTGAAGGTGGGCCGCGTGTGGCTGCGGGCGATGGCGCTCTCCGGCGCGCTGGCGGGGCTCGGCGGGGTGAACTACGTGCTCGGCTACAAGCTCTACTACGAGGACGGCTTCGCGGGCGGCGCCGGGTTCCTGGGGATCGCCGTGGCGCTGGTGGGGCGCAACGACCCCGTGGGCGTGGTGCTGGCGGCGCTCTTCTTCGCCACCCTCTCGCAGGGCGGCCTGGCCATCAACGCGGTGGTGCCCAAGCAGATGGTGGAGGTGCTGCAGGGCGTGGTGATCCTGGCCGTGGCCGTCTCGGTCCCCGAGGTGCGCCGGCTCCTGCGCGAGAGGAGGGCCGCGTGATCGCCTTCCTCCTGCAGACGGTCCGCATCGCCATCCCCTACCTGTTCGCCGCGTCGGGCGGGGTCGTCGCCGAGCGCGCGGGCGTGGTGTCGCTCACGCTGGAGGGCTTCATGCTCTCCGGGGCGTTCTGCGCGGCGCTGGGGAGCTACTACAGCGGCAGCGCCTGGGTGGGCGTGCTCTGCGGCGTGGCCGGCGGGCTGGTGATGGGCCTGCTGCACGCCGTGGCGTCGATCCGCTACAGGGCGGACCAGATCGTAGTCGGCATCGCCATCAACCTCCTGGTCGTCGGGCTGACGAGGTTCTTCCTGCACCTGGCCTTCGACAGCTCGTCGAACTCCCCGCGCGTCCCGGGCTTCGGGGGCGAGGGGGCGGGTTCGGGGGTGGGGGCGCTGGTGGCGAACCCGCTGGTGTGGATCGGCCTGGCGCTGGTGCCGGTGATGGGGTGGCTGGTCTACCGCACCCCCTTCGGACTCCGCGTGCGGGCCGTGGGCGAGCACCCGCTGGCGGCCACGTCGGTGGGCGTGCCGGTGGCGCGGGTGCGCTACCTGGCGGTGGCGCTCTCGGGGGTGCTGGCGTCGCTGGGGGGCGTGTACCTGGCGCTCGACCAGCACCAGTTCACCGACCAGATGACGGCGGGGCGCGGCTTCATCGCCCTGGCGGCGGTGATCTTCGGGCGGTGGGACCCGGTGCGCGCCGGCATCGCCTGCCTCTTCTTCGCCGCGGCCGAGACGCTGCAGATCCAGCTGCAGGGGATGCAGGCGATCCCCTCGCAGTTCGTGGCGATGATCCCCTACCTGCTCACCATCGTCGCCCTCGCCGGGCTGGTGGGCCGCTCGGTGCCGCCCGCCGCGCTGGGGAAGGCGGAGGGGTAAGGGCGCGATGCTTCGTGCCGTGGCCGGAGGCCTGTTCGGGCTCCTCTTCAGCTACATCACGGTGCGGATGCTCCTGGAGGGCGAGTGGTTCAACGCCGCGGTGGCCGGCGTGATCGCACTGGCGATGTTCTTCCTCTGCATCCGGGCGCTCCGTTAGCCGCTCACGCAGGCCGCCCGCGCGCCGACCGGCCGGGATATCCGTGTGATACCACGTTGCCGAACGTCGTGCTGGTTCCGAACTGATCAGGATCACACAGAGAAACAGAGGAACAGAGAACCTCTGCTTCTCTGTTTCTCCGTGTGAGATTCTTGAGATCCGCTACGCAAAAGATCCTCTGCAAAGTGGTATGATCTCCTGAAATCCCTCCCCGCACCCGGGTCGGTCCGAATCCGCCCGGCTCGCGCGGTTCTACTCGACAGCCTCTCTTCCCTCGCACCCGGAGGGATCCATGCAGCAGACGACCCTTCCGCCGGAGCGGTACCAGCCGTTCGCCAGCGTCGCGCGGCGCAACCTCATGCAGGAGCTGCTCGAGGTGCCCGCGCTGGTGCGGGCGCTCGGGCTGCCGCGCGGCGGGCGGATGCTGGAGGTCGGCTGCGGGCAGGGGTTCGCGCTGGGGCCGCTCGCCCGGCTCTGCGCGCCGTCGCGGCTGGTGGGGCTGGACGTCGACGGCGAGGCGCTCGCGGAGGCGCGCCGGCACCTGGACGCGCAGGGGGTCGCGGCCGACCTGCTTGAAGAAGACATGCGGGCGATGCCGCTCCCGGACGCCTCGTTCGACGTGGTGATCGACTTCGGCACCTGCTACCACATCTCGCGCCCGGAAGCCGCGCTGGCGGAGATCGCCCGCGTCCTGGCGCCCGGCGGCTGGTTCGTCCACGAGACGCCCGTCAGCCAGCTCCTCTCCCACCCCGTGCGCTCGTTCGGCCGCCGCATCCCCTGGAAGGCGGCGCCCACGCTGGCGCCCCACCGCTCGCGGCTCCTCTGGAGCGCGCGCCGCAAGATCTCTCCGCTCGAAGGCTGACGCCTCCCCCCGACGCTTGACCGGATCGCGCGCACCTGGTAGCTTCCGTTTTGATTCCATTTTGGATGCACGGAGGTGCGCTACGATGGCCACGATGACACTCAAGAACGTACCCGACGCGTTGTACGAGCAGCTCAAGACGAGCGCCGAGCGGAACCGGCGCAGCATCAACAGCGAGGCGATCGTGTGTCTCGAGCGCGCGCTGCGGGGCACTTCCGTCGATGCTGCCAGCGTCCTCGCGCGCGCCCGTGAGTTGCGCGGCCGGATGGGCGGCCTGTTCGTCGACGATGAGGACCTGCGCGCCGCCCGCGACGAGGGGCGGCCGTGATCGTCGCGGACACCAACCTGCTCGTCTACCTCTTCTTGCCGGGTCCCCACACGCCAGCCGCGGAAGCAGTCCTGAAGCGGGACCCCGAGTGGTGGGTCCCGCTCCTGTGGCGCAGCGAGTTTCGCAACGTCCTCGCGCTCTACCTGCGCAAGGGGTTGCTCCCGATCAACGAAGCGCTCGATGCCTTCCAGCAAGCCGAGGCGCTGGTCGACGGGCGGGAGTTCGCCAGCCGAACGCCGCGCGTGCTCGACCTGGTGCGCCGCTCCACGTGCTCGGCGTACGACTGCGAGTTCGTGGCGCTGGCCGAAGAGCTGGGGGTGCCGCTGGTTACCTCGGACAGCCGCATACTGAAGGATTTTCCTCAGATCGCGACGACCCCCGAGCAGTTCTCGAAGTAGTCTCCTCATCGTCACAGCGTGCTCGACGCCGCGGCTGCCGTCCCGCTCGGCTGCCTGTGCAACGCTCACCGCCCCCGCGGATCATCCAACGCGGACGGTGTGTTCCGCGCGCGTCAGCTTGCGCAGGCGAGAGCGCGAAATCACGGCGGGCAGCAGCGCCCCCGGTCGGTGACGGTGGGACTGATACCGCATTTTCTCACGCAGAGTCAGCAGAGTTAGCAGAGGACGACAAGGGGTTCTCTGCTAACTCTGCTGACTCTGCGTGAGGCCAGGCTGTTCATTCTTTCTCGGCGCGCTCGCGGAATCCGGCACCCATCTCGCGTCGTCCACGAAGCGGAGTCCGGCCGGGAACGGAATTCGGGAGGGGAGCGATGGAGCAGCGGTACGAGTTCGACGGCGCGGAGGTGCGCGCGCTGGTGGAAGAGTCGCGCGCGGCCGGGGAGCGCCTGATGACCGAGGCGCAGCGCTACGTGGCCGCCGGCGTCGACCTCCACGCCGACCATGCCGAGCTGCCGGGCGACGTCGACCACCCCGGCACCGGCGCGCCCCCGGGCCTGTGGCTGGCGAACGACCGCGGCGTGTACCTGCGCAGCAACGCGAAGGACCGCCCCGGCGAGCGCGTGGCCTACGCCCGCGGCTACCAGGCCGACGTGCAGGTGGGCGGCGAGCCGTTCTGCGAGTTCATCGACGCACAGCCGCTGGAGCAGGTGCGCCCGGGCGACACCCTGGTGGTGACGCTCTCCGAGCACAAGGTCCGCCTCTCCCTCATCCGCCCGGAGTAGCCGCGCCGGACCGGCCGGACGAATCCGCGCGGGTTGCCGGAGCGTAGTGCGCGCGGCTCCGCCCTTGCGCCCCGCGCCGGGCGGCCCCACGATTCGGCCCCGACCCCTACCCCGGGAGCGCCCGTGATCCCGCTTCGCGACGAGAACCCCACCGAGCTCACGCCGGTCGTCACCGTGCTGCTGATCGCCGTGAACGCCGCCGTCTGGCTCCTGGTGCAGGGCGGCGGCAGCGAGGCGGCGCTGGAGGCCTCGGTGGTCAGCTACGGCGCCAGGCCGTGCGAGCTGACCGGTGCCTGCCCGGTGGAGGGACTGCGCTGGGGCGCGCTCGTCACCTCGATGTTCATGCACGGGAGCTGGGAGCACATCATCGGCAACATGCTGTTCCTGTGGGTGTTCGGGAACAACATCGAAGACTCGATGGGGCACGCGCGCTTCCTGCTCTTCTACCTCCTCTGCGGGGTGGCGGCCGCGCTCGCGCACGTGTACCTGAGCCCCGGCAGCCAGCTGCCGATGGTGGGCGCCAGCGGCGCCATCAGCGGCATCATGGGCGCCTACGTCCTGCTCTACCCGCACGCCCGCGTGCAGACCTGGATCCCCCCGCTCTTCGTGGTGAACCTGCGCGCGCTCTTCTTCCTGGGCTACTGGTTCGTCCTGCAGCTGCTGATGGGCGCCGCCACCTTCGGCCCCGAGGCCGGCGAGGGGGGCGGCGTGGCGGTGTGGGCGCACGTGGGCGGCTTCGTGGCGGGGCTGGTGCTGGTGAAGCTCTTCGAGAACCGCGAGCTGGTGGAGGCGCGCAAGCACGGGATCAAGCTCTCGCGCGAGGAACTGGCGCGCCGCGGGATCGGCTGGTAGAATATCCCACCGGGTCGGCGGGCGAGACCGTCCCGACACGGGTGGCGTGCCTCACGGGCGCGCCACCCGTTCGCGTACCCGGGAGAATCCACGCCCCACCGCGAGCCTACGATGGAAGTCACGCGAGAGCTGCTGCACCGGCTGCCCAAGGCCGAGCTGCACGTGCACCTGGACGGGTCCCTGCGCCCCGAGACCATGCTGGAGCTGGCGGCCGAGTACGGGAAGAAGATGCCCGCGCACGACCCCGCGCACCTGGCCGACTACATGCACGTGCAGGACGCGCGCAACCTGGTGGAGTACCTGGCGCGCTTCGAGATCACCCTGTCGGTGATGCAGACCGCCGACGCCCTGGAGAGGATCGCCTACGAGCTGGCCGAGGACCTGGCCGCCGAGAACGTCCGCTACGCCGAGATCCGCTACTCGCCGATCCTGAACACGCGCGACGGGCTCCCGCTCACCGAGGCGGTCGACGCGCCGCTCAGGGGCCTGCGCCGCGCCGAGGCCGAGTTCGGGATCAGGACGGCCATCATCATCTGCGGGATCCGCAACATGGAGCCCGCCACCTCGCGCGACCTGGCGGACCTCACGGTGGCGTACAAGGACCGCGGCGTGGTGGCGTTCGACCTGGCGGGCGCCGAGTACAACTACCCGGCCAAGAAGCACAAGGACGCCTTCTACACCGTCATCAACAAGAACATGGCGGCCACCATCCACGCTGGCGAGGCGTACGGGCCCGAGAGCATCCACCAGGCGCTGCACTACTGCCGGGCCAACCGCATCGGCCACGGGACGCGGCTCTTCGAAGACCCCGACCTGATGCGCTTCATCAACGACTTCCGCATCCCGCTGGAGATCTGCCTGACCAGCAACGTGCAGACGCGCGCGGTGCAGGGCTTCGACACGCACCCCGTGCGGCTGTACTACGACCAGGGGCTCGTGCTCTCCCTCAACACCGACAACCGGCTGATGAGCGCCACCACGGTGACCGAGGAGTACTGGCGGGCGCACCGGCACCTGGGCTTCACCTGGGACGAGCTGGTGGACATCACGCTGATGAGCTTCGACAGCGCCTTCCTGCACCGCCCCGAGAAGCTGCAGCTGATCGAGAAGGTCAGGGAGGAGATCGACTCCCTCGCCGCCGCGCCGGTGTGAGCGTCGCCCCCGCTCACGATCGAAGGGCCGGCTCCCGCATGGAGAGCCGGCCCTTCGCACGTCGCACCGCGGTTCGGGCGTGTCCCTCCGCTGCGCTCCGGGCCGGGCTGCGCCCTCCGGGCGCGCATCCCTCACGCACGTCGCCCGCTGGAACGACGCACCGCAGGGCCGAGGCCTGCCTGAGGCCTGCCTGAGGCACGCCTCGCCCCTACGGACCACCCGGCCCGGGAGCCTCGTAGATCACCGCCACGTTCGGCGCGAACGGCGGGAGCCTCACGTGGGCGAGCCAGTCCGGGTCGCGCAGCGGGAAGCGGCGCGCCATCGCCGCGGCCACGTCGGGGAACCCGGGGACGTCTTCGTGGATGGTGAAGGCGAAGTCCGCGCCCCGCAGCTCGAAGTCCAGGCAGACCCGGTCTTCGGTGAGCAGGTCGCGCTTGCAGGCCACGATCCGCTCCACCGACGCCCACTCGACCGCTGCGGGCGGCCCGCCGGGGCGGTGGAGCGCGAACCCGCCGTCCGTCACCCGGAGCCGCATGGACTCCGGCGCGCTCCGGGCGCGGACGCGGCCGACCGCGTCGCGGAAGGCCCTCAGCACCTCAGGGTGAAGGGGTCACAGACCTGCGGGCGGGTCATTTCGACCGCGACCAGGGTCTCCGGCGACACGACGAACGTCTGCACGCGCAGCGTCTCCACGTTCAGCGACAGCTTCTGCATCGGGGCCTCCAGGGGTTCGGGGTGGATGCGGGGCGGCTCCCCGCGCACGCGGACCAGCGGGCGCGGGGCAATCCGGTCCGATCGTCCTCCGGAAGGACTACGGACAGCGCGGACCGACGATGGTGAAGTTGTCGCAGAGCGCCGGGCGGGTCATTTCGACGACGTCGAGGAATTCCGCCACCGGCAACGCGTCGAACGACTCCACGCGCAGCGTCTCCACGTTCAGCGACAGCTTCTGCATCGGGGCCTCCGGGGGGTTCCGGGTGGATGCGGGGCAGGCTCCCCGCGCCCGCCGCGGCCACGGAAGGCGGGCGGCGGACGCGCCCTCCGCCGGCCGCATCAAACGCGCCAGCGACGGAACGGAGAAGGCGCGTTCCGGCGCTCCGCGCCTCCCTCGCCTCACCCCGGCGGAGCGCGCCTCAGGGCCGCCGCCGCGGCGCGGGAGGGGGCGGGATCTCCGGCCCGGCCTGGTCGCGGGGCCCGGGCGCCGTGGTGCCGACGTGCTCGTGCAGCCAGCGGAGCTGGTCCACGTGGGCCTCGGCGTTCAGCGGGTGGTCGGTGTCGTACCACTTCACCGTCCTGGGCTCGCTGGCGGCCGTCTGCACGGCCTCGGCGTCGTCGCGCGCCACGGCGCGGTCGCGGAGCGCCGACTGGAAGAAGAGCGAGGCCGGCGCGGCCCGCCCCACGAAGCGGACCGGCTCGATCGGCTTCATCGCGGCCAGCCAGCGCCGCCACTGCTCTTCCGGCGCGCCCTGCGGCGGGTCTTCGCCGCTCCCCTCCACCATGTGCGCCACCAGCCCGGCGTCGGCCACCGCCAGCACGTACGTCTTCAGCCGCCGCTCCACGCCGGCCAGCAGCGCGCCCATGGCCCCGCCGTAGCTGCGCCCCACGTAGGCCAGCCGCTCCGGGTCCACGTCCGGCCGCGCCAGCAGCACGTCCACCGCGCGCTGCAGGTCCACGATGAGCTGCACCTGGTCGGCGCTGTCGGCGGGAGTGAAGGAGAGCGGCGGCCCGCCGCGCCGCGCCCACGGCGCGTCGATGGCGATCACCACCGCCCCGTGGCGGGCGATGTAGACGCCGCGCCCGGTGAACGCCTCGGCGCTGCCGGGCATCCCGTGCGCCAGCACCACCCCCGCGAACGGCCCCGCCCCCGGGGGGACGAACAGCCGCCCCGTGGCGCGCCCGCCCCGGGGGCTCACGAAAGAGACGGCGTGGATGGCGACGCCGTCCCGCGAGCCGATCACCGAGTCGCTGAGCTCCAGCGGCGCCGAGCGGTCGTAGGCGAACAGGTGCAGCGGGAGCGAGTCGGCCCGCGTGGACGGCTGCGCCCCGCCGCGGGCGGGAGCGAGCGCCAGGACCGCCGCGGCGAGCGCCGCGCGGCGGCGGGAGAGCGGGCGAGGAGGCACGGGACCTTTCCAGGGTCGAAGGGGGCGGTGGGCGCCGCGGGCGCGGCGCCGGCCGGCGTGCCGTTCGACGCCGGGGCCGCGGGAAGGGTTGGCCGGCGGCGCCGCGCCACCTCACCCCACCACCGCCGCGGGCGGCTCGGAGCGCGCCTTGGCGGCCAGCCGCTCGCGGATGCTGGCGGCGATCACCTCGATCCCCGCGGTGTTCTGGCCGCCGCGCGGGAGGATGATGTCGGCCCAGCGCTTGGAGGGCTCCACGAACTCGAAGTGCATGGGGCGCACGGTGGTCAGGTACTGGTCGATCACCGCGTCCAGGGCGCGCCCGCGCTTCTTGATGTCGCGCTTCAGGCGGCGGATGAAGCGCACGTCGGCCTCGGTGTCGACGAAGATCTTGAGGTCGAACAGCTCGCGCAGGCGCGGCTCGGCGAAGAGGAGGATGCCGTCCACCAGCACCACGTCGCGCGGCTCCACGCGCACGGTCTCGGGGGCGCGGGTGTGCGCGGTGAAGTCGTACACCGGCTTCTCGATCGGCTCGCGCGCGATCAGCCGCCGCAGGTGCTCCACGAACAGGTCGTTGTCGAGCGAGTCGGGGTGGTCGAAGTTGATCTGCGCCCGCTCCTGGAGCGAGAGGTGCCCCAGCTCCCTGTAGTACGCGTCGTGGTCCAGGAACGCCGCCGAGTCCAGGTGCAGCGACTCGTAGAGCCGCCGCGCCACGGTGGTCTTCCCCGACCCGCTTCCCCCCGCGATCCCGATCAGGAACGGCTTCATCGCTCCTCGTGCCGTGGACGTCCCTCCCGCCGCGGCGCCAACATGCCGCCGCGCCGCCCGATCGGCAAGCGGCCGAACCCCGGTGCGTGAGTGCGTGGACCGGCGCGGCGGCGGGGCCCTCACCCGCCGCCTTGGAGCGGCAACCCTCTCCCGACTTCGGGAGAGGGTGGACTTCACGGCCGGTGCGGGAGCGGGATCCTCGTAGGGGCGAGGCATGCCTCGCCCGGCGGATGCCCAGTCCATGCGCGGTAGGCAGCCTCTTGCGCCGATGCCACCTGTGCTCGGACTCGCATGCTCGCCCCTACGACCCAAGGCGCTCCGCGCAACGAAATCCGCGTGAGGGATGCGCGCCCGACAGGGCCGGGACGCCGCCGCGACACGGGGTATCGTCGCGGCGGTGGCCCGGCGCGGTTGGGCACAGTCGTATCGTGCCCTACCGCGCGCGCAGCCCGGCCCGGAGCGCAGCGGAGGGACACGCCCGGAAACGCAGTGCGAAAGTGCTGAGTGCGAAAGTGCGAAAGTAAACTGCGATTGAAGCACTTCGCACTCTCGCACTCTCGCACTAAAAGACGGAGGGCGGGCATCGCTGCCCGCCCTCCGCCACGTCCGAACCGCGAAAGCGGCTTACTGGAACAGGTACCGCACCCCGAGCTGGATCTGGTAGCGCGAGTCCAGGTTCGAGGTGGTGAAGATGTCCTGCCGCTCGCCGAACGCCCGGTACAGGCGGCGGCCGTTGGCGTCGGGCTGGTTGTTCACCCCCGTGCCCGTGGCCAGGGCCAGCAGGCTCTCGGCCTGGTTGCCGATGAACTGGCTGAGCCCCCACTCGTTGTTGAGCAGGTTGGCCACGTTCAGGATGTCGAGCGTCACCTGCAGCGTGGACCCCCGCGTGGGCGTGAGGTTCTGCGCCAGGCGGAAGTCGAAGCGGCTCTGCCACGGCGTGCGGCAGGAGTTGCGCTCCAGCACCTGGCCGCGGTTCTCGCGCAGGCACTCCACCCGGTTGATGAAGTCGTTCAGGTTCTGCCACGACTGCAGCGGGGTGACCGTCTGCCCCGCCACGACGCCCGTCAGGAAGCGGATGTCGTTGACGTCGCGCGGCACGTACAGCAGGTCGTTGCCGAAGCTGCCGTCGAAGTTGATGTCGTCGTTGTACCGGTACGAGTAGGGCTGCCCGCTCTGGCCGATGTACACCAGCGACAGGTCGGTGGGGCCGCGCCGCCACCAGTTCAGCCGGCGCGACACCTGGCCCACGATGCGGTGCGGGATGTCGTTGTCCGCCACCCCGAGCCCCGGGTTGTTGGGGTCGTCCTGGGTGAGGTTGAAGCGCCAGTTCGAGATCGCCTGGCTCGACGTCACCGGGTTCACGTCGCGCGAGCGGCTGAACGTGTACGCCAGCGAGAAGTCCCACCCGTCGCGGAACGGGCGCTGCACCTGCGCCGTGAGGTTGTACGCGTACCCCTTGTCGGTGTTGGTGATGTCGATCACGTCGCCGAGCCCCGGGGTGTTGCCGCGCGTCTGGTAGCGCGGGCGCCCCTCCACCGTGCGGCCCAGCGAGTCGGGCTGCACGCGCAGGTTCTGGTACAGCACGTCGTGGATGGTCCGGGTGTAGAGCCCCTCCAGCGTGCCCACCAGCCCGAACGGCAGCTGCCGGTCGATGCCCAGCGCGAAGCGGGCCACCTGCGGCATCTTGAAGCTCGGGTTGATCAGGTTGATCTCGTTGGGGGCCGCCGACGGGGGAACCGGCACGCCCGCCGAGGTCACGCAGCCGCGCGGCTGGGCGGTGGGGTCGGTAACGAACGGCGGCGGGTCGTCGTTGTTGTTGGTGTTGGTGCGGTCGCAGGTGAAGCGGACGTACTCCAGCCCCGTGTTGCCGTAGGCGTTGGAGATCCACACGAACGGGGTGCGGCCGCTGAAGGTGCCGCCGCCGCCGCGCAGCTGGGTGGTCCCGTCACCGGTGATGTCCCAGTTGAAGCCGAAGCGCGGGTTCACCAGCGTGTAGCCGCTGGCCACCTTGTCGGTGCGGCGGCCGTACAGGTTCTCGACGGCCGGGTTGTAGACCGGGTCCTCGGGGAGCGTGGGCCGCTCGAGGCGCAGCCCGAAGGTGAGCTGCAGGTTGTCGCTCGCGTCCCAGCGGTCCTGCGCGTACAGCGAGTACCGGTTCACCTTGAAGCGCGCCTCGGGCTCGCCCGGCTGGTCGCCCGGGGTGGCGGGGTCCACGTCGGGGACCAGGTAGCTGAACTCGTAGCGCGACGCCCGCCCGGCCTGCAGGTCGGCGAACGACTGGAAGGTGTAGGTGCCGAACGGGTTGCGGACGAACAGGTTGCGGAACTTGGAGAACTCGTTGTTGGTGCCCACCGTGAGGTTGTGCGACCCCAGCGAGAACATCAGGTCGTTGGTGATCTCCAGCGCGTCCTGGTCCAGCTCGTTGCGCCCGGAGAAGTTCTCCGTCCCCGCGTTCACCACCGTCCCCGAGGCCACCGTCACCGCCACGCGCGGGAAGGGGTCGCCCTCGAAGTCGCGGTGGTCGCGCACCCGGTTCCACCCCACGCGCAGCTCGTTGAAGAACCCGCCGCCGAAGCCGGAGTTCAGCTGCAGCAGGGTGCTGTTGGTGGTGTTGACCTGCGAGTAGCCGGCGTTCGACAGGTAGTACGAGCGCGAGCCGCTCGCGAAGTCGTCGCGTGCGCCGTCGATGAAGTTGTGGCGCAGCGTCAGCCGGTTGTTCTGCGACAGGTTCACGTCGAGCCGGCCGAACAGGTTGGTGCTCCCCCGCTCGATGGTGCGCCCCGAGACCCCGCCCGCGTCGTAGCCCAGCGACTCCAGGAAGGCGCGCACCTGCTCGGCCTGCGCGGACGTCACCCCCAGCGCCGGGTTGTCGCCGGCGATGAAGTTGGGCGGCTGCGAGCGGTCGGTGCGCTCGCCCGCGAAGAAGAAGAACGCCTTGTTGCGGAGGATCGGGCCGCCGAACGAGCCGGCGATCTCGGTGTTCTTGAACTCGTCGAGCGAGCTGGAGAAGGTGTCGGCCGAGGTGAGGTAGCGCCCGGCGAGGCCCTCGTTGCGGTGGAACGCCGAGATGGTGCCGGTGAAGCGGTTGGTCCCGCTCTTGGTGATGGCGTTCACGCTGGCGCCGGTGAAGCCGTTCTGGCGCACGTCGAAGGGCGCCAGCACCACCTGGAACTCCTGCACCGCCTCCAGCGTGATCGCCTTGCCGCCGGCCTGGCCGCTGGGGGCGCCGCTCGCCGAGAGGCCGAAGAGGTCGTTGCTGGCGGTGCCGTCGATCTGCAGCTGGTTGTAGCGGTTGTTGCGCCCGCCCGCGCTCACCGCGCCGGTGGTGGTGTTCACCACCGCGATCTGCGGCACCAGGCGGGTGAAGTCCTGCAGGTCGCGGGTGATGGTGGGCGCGCGCCGCAGCGTGCTGTCGCTCACCGTGGTCGTCACCCCCGTGTGCTCGCGCGAGAGCACGGAGTTCCGCTCGGCGGTGGCCGTGATCCCCTCCAGCGCCACGGCGGCCGCCGCGAGCGTGAAGTTGAACTCGGCGGTCTGCCCCAGCGTGAGCGTCACGCCGTTCTGCCGCGCCGTGGTGGAGCCCAGCCGCGTGGCCGCGATGTTGTAGGTCCCGGGCTGGAGCCCCGGGACCAGGTAGCGGCCGTCGCCGCGCGTCACGGCCCGCGACACGGCGCCGGTGGCGGTGTTGGTGGCCGTCACCTGCGCGCCCGCCGCCGGCTCCCCCGCCTCCGTGCTCACCCGTCCGGTGATGGCGGACGTGGTGACGCCCTGCGCCCGGGCGGTGCCGGCGGCGCCCAGCGCCAGCAGCATCGCCCACAGCAGCAGGGCCGCCGTTTGCGTACGTGGTTTCTTCAAGATACCTCTGGGGGAAGGTGTTGGGAGAGAGACCCCGCCGGGTGACGGAGCGTGCGCCATGATAGCGTAGCAGCGTACCGCGGAGACGCGCTCAATGTAACACTTCCGCCACGCGGATCAAAGGGATTCGTGCCGCTCCGGCCCCAACATCGGCGGCGGCGCGCAAATGGCGCCGCCGCAATGCGTTGGAACGTGCGTTCACCCCCCGGAAACCGGACGCTTTCGGACCCCGGACCAGGTGCGGAAGTGCACTTTCCCTCACGCCCCGTTCGTCACGTACCGCAGCACGTCGTGCCGGGTGACGATCCCGCCCAGCACGCCGTCCTGCCGCACCAGCACGGCGGGGTTCTTGGCCAGGAGCCGGGTGACGGTCGGCAGGTCCACGTGCGCGTCGATCACCGGCAGCGGCGGGTCCATCAGGTGCTGCACCGACTGGTCGAGCACCTCCGTGTCCTCCAGCACCCGCGACATCAGGTTGGCCTCGGCCACGCTCCCCACGCAGTCGCCCTCGGCCACCACGGGGAGCTGCGAGATGTCGTGCTGGGTGATGAACGAGAGCGCCTGGCGCACCGGCGTCTCGGGGGCCACCGCCACCAGCCGGGGCGGCGCGTCGCCCGCCTTGCCGCGCACCACGTCGAGCGCCGAGACGCGCGCCGGCTCCAGCAGCCGGTTCTCGCGCATCCACTCGTCGCTGTACACCTTGCTCAGGTACCGCTCGCCGGTGTCGCAGAGGAGGAACACCACGCACGCCCCGGGGTCGTCCACCTCGCGCGCCACCTCCAGCGCCACGTGCGCGATCAGCCCCGTCGAGCCGCCCACGAACAGCCCCTCCTCGCGGGTGAGCCGACGCGCCAGCGTCATCGCGGTGCGGTCGTCCACCGAGCGCCACTCGTCGACCACCGCGAGGTCCAGCGTCCCCGGGAGCTTGTCCTGCCCGATCCCCTCCACCTTGTACGGCGCCCCCTCGCCCTTCTCGCCCGTCTCGGCCAGGTTGCGCAGGATCGAGCCCACCGGGTCGCCGCCGATCACCCGCACGGCCGGGTTCCGCTCCTTCAGGTAGCGGCCCACGCCGGTGAGGTTGCCGCCCGTCCCCGCCGCGGAGACGAAGTGGGTGACGCGCCCCTGCGTCTGCTCCCAGATCTCGGGGCCGGTGGTGCGGTAGTGCGCCTCGGGGTTGGCCTGGTTGTAGAACTGGTCGGCCAGGATGGCGTTGGGGGTCTCCTCGGCGATGCGCTTGGCCAGGTTCACGTAGGTGTCGGGGTGGTCGGGCGGGAGCGCCGCCGAGGTCACGATCACCTCGGCCCCGAACGCCCTGAGGAGGCGCACCTTCTCCTGGCTGAACTTGTCGGAGAGGGTGAAGATGCAGCGGTACCCCCTGATCGCCGCGGCCAGCGCCAGCCCCACCCCGGTGTTCCCGCTGGTGCCCTCCACGATGGTGCCGCCGGGCTTGAGGCGCCCCTCGCGCTCGGCGGCCTCGATGATGGCGGGCCCGATGCGGTCCTTGAGGCTCCCGCCCGGGTTCATGAACTCGGCCTTGCCGTAGACGGGGGTGCGGATCCCCTGCGCCAGGCGGTTCAGGCGGACGAGCGGCGTCCACCCGATCGTCTCCACGATGCTGGCGTACGGCCTCTCGTGGCGCATTCGGGCCGCGGTGTCGGGCGAGCTTTCGGCGCTGCTCATGGACTCTGCTTGGGGACCACGGTGGTGTCGGCCGGGTCCAGCTCGAACTTGACGGGAAGGAGGAACCACGCGGCCACGGGCCTGCCGTCGCGCGTGGCCGGCTGGAAGCGCAGCTCGTGGCTCCCGGCCAGGGCGGCCGAGTCGAACGCCGGGTAGCCGCTCCCCTGCTCCACCCGCGCCGAGTCCACGGTGCCGCGCTCGCTGATGTAGAGCCGCAGCGTGGTCTCCCCCTCCACCTGCGCGTCCCACAGCTCCTCGGGGTACTGGAACGGCGTCCGGGAGATCTGCCGGGGCGGCGTCTCGGGCACCGGCTCGCGCTCGCAGGCGGCGAGCAGGACGAGCGCGGCCAGGAGGGCGGCGGTCGGGGTGCGGCGTCGGGGCATCGGCTCCGTGGGCTTTGCGCTCGGTGAAGTCTACCAGCCCCCGGGGCGGGGCGGAAGCCCGGCAAGATACCGACGCACCCGGACCCGGGCCACCCCTCGCGGCGGTGCGCCGCCCGGGCCGCGGGCGGCTGAAGCCGCGGCTACAACGGCAGAAAGCCTCGCAAACCCCGCGAGGCTTCAACTGCTACAGCCCCGAACCGTTGTCATCCCGAGGGGAGCGGTAGCGACCCGAGGGATCTACTCACCCGTTCTGGTGGATGGCGTGTCGAGCATATTCCCTGGCGCCACCTTCCATTCGAATCTGGGAGGCAGCGGCCAGCCTTTCTCCTGATACGCTTCGACCGCGAGCCGAACGGCCACCTCCAGCTCGGCGAGCGCTTCCGCCGGAGTATCGCCGAACGCGGATATTCCGCCGAGGTCCGGGCAGACGGCGATGTACGCATCGTCCTCATCAGACCACTGGACGGCGGGGCTGTACTGTTCCATCTCACCTCAAGCCGTCCGCAATGGTCGCGTCGAACGCACGAACGATCTCGTCCCGCTCGCGCAGGAAATCCGGATCCTGCGCGGCGATGTCGTAAGACCGCAGAATGCGCTCGCGACGCAGCCGTCGGCGCTCCTTCCGATCAAGCGACCGGTGGAAGTACGACTCCGGTTTCACGATCGCGCCGCCTCCACCAGCTCCGCCAGCAGCGCCAGTGCCTGCAGCGGCGTCAGCGAGTTGACGTCCACGCCGCGCAGGCGCTCCACCACCGGGTGCGCCTCGGGCCCGAAGAGCCCCAGCTGCACCACCGGCTCCGCGCGCGGGCGGTGCGCCTCCGCCGGCGCGGCGGCCGCCTCCAGCTCGCGCAGGATCTCGCGCGCCCGCTCCACCACGCTCTCGGGCAGCCCCGCCAGCCGTGCCACCTCCACCCCGTACGAGCGGTCCGCCCCGCCGGGCACCAGGCGGCGCAGGAAGACGATGTCGTCGCCCACCTCGCGCACGGCCACGCTGAAGTTGGCCACCCCCGCCAGCCGCGTGGCCAGCCGCGTCATCTCGTGGTAGTGCGTGGCGAAGATCGTCTTGGCCCCCACCACGTCGTGCAGGTGCTCCGTCGTCGCGGTGGCGACGCTCAGCCCGTCCCAGGTGGAGGTGCCGCGGCCGATCTCGTCCAGCAGCACCAGCGAGCGCGCGGTGGCCCCGTGCAGGATCGCCGCCGTCTCGTTCATCTCCACCATGAAGGTGGACTGCCCCCGCGCCAGGTTGTCCGACGCCCCCACCCGCGTGAACACCCGGTCCACGACGCCCACCTTCGCGAAGCGCGCGGGGACGAACGAGCCCGCCTGGGCCATCAGGACCACGAGCCCCACCTGGCGCAGGACCGTCGACTTGCCGGCCATGTTGGGCCCGGTGAGCACCATCACCCGCGCGTCGTGGTCCAGCCGCACGTCGTTGGGGATGAACTCCTCGCGCGGCATCATCGTCTCGACCACGGGGTGGCGCCCGCCGCGCACCTCCAGCGCGAAGCCGTTGTCCACCTCGGGCCGCGCGTACTCGCGCCGCACCGCCACCTCCGCCAGCCCCGCCAGCACGTCCAGCGTGGCGATGCGCTCCGCCACCGCCTGCACGCGCGGCACCTCGCGGGCGACCGCCGTCCTGAGCTCCGCGAAGAGGCGGGCCTCCAGCGCGGTGATCTTCTCCTCCGCGCCCAGGACCTTCTCCTCCCACTCCTTCAGCTCCGGCGTGTAGTAGCGCTCCGCGTTGGCCAGCGTCTGCTTGCGGTGGTAGTCGGCGGGGACGCGCTCGGCCTGCGCGCGGGTGACCTCCAGGTAGTAGCCGAAGACGCGGTTGAAGCCCACCTTGAGCGAGCCGATCCCGGTGCGCTCCCGCTCGCGCGCCTGCAGCGCCGCGATGAACTCCACCGCTCCGTCGCGCACCCCGCGCAGCTCGTCGAGCTCGCGGTCGTACCCGGCGCGGATCACCCCGCCCTCGGCCACCACGGCCGGCGCGTCGGGGTCCACCGCCCGCTCCACGGCGCCCTTCACCTCCTCCAGCGGCTCCAGGCGCTCCAACAGCCCCCGCAGCATCGGCGCGCGCGCGTCGGCCAGCGCGGCGCGCAGCAGGGGGACGCGAGCGAGCGACGCCGCCAGCGCCAGCATCTCCCGCGGCGTGGCGCGCCCCGCGCCGACCTTCACGGCCAGGCGCTCCAGGTCGCGCACCTCGGCCAGCGCGTCGCGCACGTCGCGGCGCATCCCGGCATCCTCCACCAGCTCCGCCACCGCGTCCAGCCGCGCGTCGATGGCCGCCACCTCCACCAGCGGCGCCAGGAGCCAGCGGCGCAGCAGCCGGCCGCCCATCGGCGTGAGCGCCTCGTCCAGCACCGAGAGCAGCGTCCCCTCGCCCCCGCCGCCGCGGATCGATTCCACCAGCTCCAGGTTGCGGCGCGTCATCTCGTCCAGCGCCATGGCGTGCCCGGGGCGCTCGATCCTGGGCGGGCGCAGGCCCCCGAAGCCGGCGGGCTGCACCTCGGCCAGGTACGCCACCAGCGCCCCGCACGCCGCCGCCAGCGACCCGTCGCCCGCCTCGAAGCCGAAGCCGGTGAGGTTGGCCACGCGGAAGTGGCGGGCCAGCTCCTCCCCAGCCGCGCGCGGGTCGAAGAGCCAGTCCGCGCGGTAGGTGCGCGTCACCCCGGGCGCCCCGGCGATCGGGAAGAGCTCCCAGGTGCGCGGCAGGAGGATCTCCGCCGGCTGGTGCACCCCCAGCTCCTCGGGGAGGTCTTCCCAGGCCACGCGGCGCACGCTCATCTCCCCCGTGGTGAGGTCGGCCAGCGCCAGCCCAACCGTCCCCTCGCCGCCCGCGTCGCCCGCGATGGCCGCCAGGAAGTTGTTGCGCCGCGCCTCCAGCAGCGAGTCGCTGAACACCGCGCCCGGCGTCACCATCTCGGTGACCTGCCGCTTCACCAGCCCCCTGGCGAGCGCCGGGTCCTCCACCTGGTCGCAGATGGCCACGCGCCGCCCGGCGGCCACCAGGCGGCGGAGGTACGTGTCCAGCGCGTGCGCGGGGATGCCGGCCAGCGGCGCCTTCGAGCTGCCGTTGTTGCGCGAGGTGAGGGTGAGGTCGAGGATCTTCGACCCCTCCACCGCGTCCTCGTTGAACAGCTCGTAGAAGTCGCCGACGCGGAAGAAGACGAGCGCGTCCGGGTGGTGCGCCTTCACGTCGCGCCACTGCTGCATGAGCGGGGTGTCTTCGGACGCCATCGAAACGCGAGAGGGGAGGCCTGCGAGAGGGCTGCGGTGCTGCGCGAGAGGGCCGGAATCTAATACCCTTCGCCCCGCCGTGGCAACAGCTTGCGCGATCCAAGTGGACAAAGCGCACGGCGGCAAAGAGATGCGGAGAGCCGCCCCGCGCGAGGGCGTCCGCCACGGACCGGACCGGGCAGGACTCGCCGCACGGCACGAGCGGGTGAACCCGCCCGCTGGAACCACGGAAAGCCTCGCCCGCCTCCGGTCGCAACTCGAGCTTCCGCTCGGCGAGGCTTCAACCGCAACGGCCGAGAGCGACGCTCGTTTATGCGGCTGGATCTTCTGGTGGGAGTCCGCGCAGGCGGACTTTGCGCTTTGTAGCGGCGGATTTATGCCGATTGAGAATCTGATCCGGTAATCGGGCTCGTAGGGGCGAGGCATGCCTCGCCCGCTGCCAGTTGCAACGTCAAAGTTCGTCGAAGCGGGCCGGGCATGTCGCCGCGTGATGGCCTTCGGCCATCCGGGCGAGG
>DASVWD010000015.1 GCA_036389795.1 Longimicrobium sp. | reverse complement strand
TGCATCGGTCCGGCCTCCTGCCGGCCGCGAGTAGATTCCTCGGGAGCCCGGCCGACTTCGGTGGCGAACGCGAGATCAGCGCATCGGGCTCCACTCGGAATGACAGCTTCCCAATGCACAGCGAATCTCGAAAAACGGTATCATACCAGATTCCGAGATTGAATGTGCATTACAGAAAGGTGTCATCCTGAGGCCGGCCAGACCATAGCCGCGTCCGCGCGAATGCTCGCAGCCCGGAGGATCCATGGCCCGCATTGCGAAGATCTACGCAGCGCGGGCTATAGATCCTTCGGTCGCGTCCAACCATTGGTGCGGGAGCGAGTTGCGCGCAGACGCTCCCTCAGGATGACACCCTTTCAGGGCGCGGAATGCACGATCGATCGTGGAATCCGGTATCATACCACCTTGCAGAGCATCGTTCAGGTACAGCTTCTGAAAAGCCTCACGGAGGACACAGAGGACGCAGAGAACTCAATCGCGTCTTCAGTTCCCTCTGTGTTCTCTGTGTCCTCTGTGTGATTCCAATCTGTTTGGAACCAGAACTATGCTCGGCAACCTGGTATCACACGGAGAAACAGAGAAGCAGAGGATTCGGTTCTCTGTTCCCCTGTTTCTCAGTGTGATCCTGATGAGTGGGACGACGAACGAGAGACGGCGAAGGGGGCCGCCGCGCGCCGCGGCAGCCCCCATCGCCTCACCCACTACCGGGCGGTGCTCAGCGCGCGCCGGCCAGGTCCCGCACGGCGCCCGCCAGCATCCGCACCCTGGCCGCGTCGGAGGAGCCGGCCGCGAAGCCGCTCACCTGCGTGGCCAGCTGCGTGAGCGCCGTCCGCCGCGCCGCGCCCGAGGCGCCCTCCGCCCTGGTCAGGGCCTGGCGCACGCTCGCGATCCGCGCGGTGGAGAGCCCCCGGGAGCGCTCCAGCTGGTCCACGTAGGCGCGGGCCAGCGCGAAGCTGGGCGGCCAGACGAACTTCGGCTGCCCCTGCACGTTCAGGTAGTCCAGGCGCACCGTCTTGGCCGCGTCGATCTCGTTCTGCGAGATGAACTCGCTGGGCGCCAGCTCGAAGATGTCGAGCCCGCGGGCGATCTCGGAGCTCACGATCGCGCCGTTGTACCAGTACGCCGACCACGAGCCGCCCGCGCCGATGCGGGTGGAGTCCGAGGGGCCGCGGTCGAAGAAGGCGATCTCCCGCGGGTTGCGGGGGTCGGTCCAGTCGAAGACCGAGATGCCGCCCTGGTACCACGCCTGCACCATCACGTCGCGCCCCGGGATCGGGATCAGCGAGCCGTTGTGGGCCACGCAGTTCTCCTGCGGGGTCTGCGGCGCCGGGAGCTTGTAGTAGCTCTGGAACCGCATGTCGCGGCGGTTCTCGATGGTGAAGATCGCGTCGGCGCCCCACTCGCGCTTGTCGGTGGCGCGGCACTTGGCCTGGCCGCCGCCGCCCCACTCGTCGCTGAAGAGGATCTTGGTGCCGTCGTTGTTGAAGGTGGCCGAGTGCCAGTACGAGAAGTTCGAGTCGGCCACCGCCGCGATGCGCCGGGGGTTGGCCGGGTCGCTGATGTCGAGCAGGAAGCCGTAGCCCTCGCAGGCGCCGCCCGCCAGGCCGACGGCCGGGAAGACGGTGATGTCGTGGCACTGGGTGGGCCCGGGCCGCGGGCCCTGCGGCTGCTGCGCGAACATCCGGTCGACGATGCTCTGCACGTTGGCGCGCAGCGTGGCGCTGTCGGCCGCCGTGGGCGCCCCGGTGCCGCCGCGGGCCTTCACCAGGGAGTCCAGCAGCTGGGTGACGATGCGCCCCGGCAGCACCCGCTCCACCCCCTGCACCCGCGCCGTGAGCTCGCCCCGCGCGCGCGCGGCCTCCGCGGCCCGGCTGGCGGCGGCGATGTCCTCAGGCGCCTCGCCGTGGCGCGCGGGCGCCGTCAGGTCGTTGAAGATGCGCGGCGAGCTGACGATGGCCGCCTGCTCGGGGTGGGCCAGCGGCACCTTGATCACCTCGATGCGGAAGAGCACCGTGTTGGGGTTCTCTCCCGGCTGCCCGCCCACGCACCCGGCCAGCTCGGTCGGCGAGCGCGGCGGCGCCGAGCCCGAGATGTAGACGTAGACGTTGTCCCTGTCCTTCGGGTCCACCAGCACCGTGTGCGTGTGCGAGCCGCGGCAGGTCTGCACGTTGCCCACGTTGCGCGGGTTGCGGATGTCGCTGATGTCGAAGATGCGCAGCCCGCGCAGGCGGTCCTTGCTGACCGTGTCCTGCACGCCCTGGGTGCCGCAGTCCAGGCGGCCGCTGAGGCCCTCGCCCGAGATGAAGAGCAGGTTGCCGTAGACCGAGACGTCGCTCTGCGACGCCGGGCACACGAGCCCCTTCACCAGGGCGGGGCGGCTGGGGTTGGAGATGTCCCAGATCTGCCAGCCGTTGTAGTTGCCCTGGATGGCGTAGTTGCCCTTGAACGCCAGGTCGGAGTTGGTGCTGCCGACGAAGCCCTCGGCGGGCGGCGTCTTGGAGAGGACGCGCAGGTTCCAGATCGCCTCGCCGGCGTCCATGCGCCCGGGGCGCAGGCCCACGCGCGGGTCGGGGCGCGCCTGGGCGGCGGCCGCCGTGGCGGAGAGCCCGAGGGCGAGCGAGAGCGCCAGCAGCCGGGTGGTGGTGGTGAGGGTGCGTGACATGGCGGTTTCCTTTGCAGATGCGGAATGGATCATACGGCCCTGGGTTGGAATGGGGTCACGGAGAGGGGCTCCCGAACAGGAGATCGGCGAGCATCCGCTGCATCCGCGCGATCTCGGTGAGCTGGTCGACGTTGACGTCGCTGGCCAGCTTGAACACGGTCTCGTCCTGCCCGGCGCCGTAGCTGGAGAACAGCTCCGAGACCATCCGCACGGCGCCCTGGTGGTGCTGGATCATGAAGGTCAGGAAGAGCCGGTCGAACTCCTCCCCCCGGGCCTCGTCCAGCTGCTTCATCTGGGCCTCGGTGAGCATCCCGGGCATCGTGTCGTGCCCGGCGGCGTGGTGCTGGTGCGCCCCCCCGGCGTGCGGCTCGGGCACCGGCTGGGCGCGGTCGCGCAGCCACAGCTGCATCGAGGCGATCTCGTCCTGCTGCGCGTTGATGATCCGCTCGGCCAGGGTGCGGACCTGGGGGCCGGCGCCGTGCGTGGGCGCCATGCGGGCCATCTCGATGGCCTGGGCGTGGTGGCCGATCATGGCGGACATGAAGCGCACGTCCGCCTCGGTCCACCGGCGGGGGACGGTGTCGCCCGCCGCCGGGGAGGCTCCCCGCCCGCCGGCCGCCGGCTGGGGAGGGGTCTGCGCCGCCATGGCGCTGCCGCAGCCCGCCAGCGCGGCGGCGAGCAGGGCCGCGGCGATCCCGCGGGTGTGTGGTGGTCTCATGGGAGCACTGGTGGCATAACGCTTCCGCCCGCGCCTCCGCGCGGCACAAGCTCGCGCGCAACCCACGCGAGCGCAACCTGTTACTCCGCACCGCCGCGTGCGTTTCGCCCCACGCCCCCGCGGCGGGAACGTACACGATAGGCTCCCGCGCCGCCGCGCGCTACGGCTCCAGGCCGAAACGGCCGCTTCGGGGGAGTGTTTCGCGACCTGCACCGCGGAGATCGGCTGCTCCACGCGGGCCCCGCGCCGGGCGCCTGAAGGCGCAGCAACAACGGCGAGAAGCCCGCCTTCGCAGGCTGGTTCGGCGCGGAGGTGGCGTCCGGCGCGTCCGGCCTGGCTCCTCGGGCGCGAAGCGCGCGGGCGCAGCCCGCCAGTCCGCGCAGGCGGACTTCGTGTGGTTGTCGCAGCGGATTCATCCGCCCGGCTCTCCCGGGCTCTCTCCACCTCCTCTCCCGGCACAGAACCTGAAGGTCGCCCACCTCGAGCGGGATCTACCCGCAGTCACTCGAGAAGGAGGGACCATGGGCGGCAAGCGGCCGGACCAGCACAACATCGCCCCGGGCGAGGCGGGCGCCAGCGACTACAAGAACCTGCCGCAGGTGGGCAAGGGGCACGGCAGCGAGGACGACACGGTGCAGGGCGACAAGCACAAGGTGGCCGCGGGGCTGGGCTCCGGCGGCGGCTCGGGCCAGCACTTCTTCGACCCGGACCACCCGCAGCCGTCGCGGCACGCCAGCGCCGGCCACCGGGTGGACGAGGGCGGCGAGGGCGACCTCGAGGCCGGCGAGCGCGAGCGGGAGCTGCGCGGCACCGAGGACCCGCGGGAGAGGGGAGTGGGCGCATGAGCCAGCCCGGACCGCGCAAGGAGGTGGGCGGCGCCGAGAGCTCGCAGCTCCACCCGCCGCACACCGACGTCAACGCCCGGGGCGCGCCGGTGCAGGACGAGACGCAGAGCCCCGGCGACGTCCCCACCCTGGGCGCCAACGCGCACGGCAGCGACAAGGGCGCCGGCGAGGACGCGCCGGGGCACATCGACCCCACGAGCGCGTACGACCGCCGCCCGGGCGAGGACAAGGACCGGGAGGAGACGGAGATGCCTTGACCCCAGTGCGAAGTGCGAAGTGCGAAGTGCGAACCACCGGGCGGAAGCTGCCGACGCAAGTACTTCGCACTTCGCACCTCGCACTTCGCACTGCCGTTACAACTTCGTGGCCTCTTTCACGCGGGTTCGTGATCACGAACCCGCGTCGGCTTTCCCGGGCGTCCAGTTTTCCTCCCGGGTTAGCCGGGTGAACGACGTTCACTCGCGCGACCTTTCGCCGCTCTCCGGGGCGTGTACGGTATATCAGGTGCTGCCGGTTCGGCAGGACGCGGAGGGATGGAGAACAGGGTTGACGGCGGAGCGGGCACCACAACATATTGTGTTCCCACCCGCAACAAGCCCCAACGTATGGGGACCGTGGATAACCTTTCCACACCGCAACGCCAGTCACCGCAACCCATTTCCGCGTTTTCCACAGCTTCCACACGAGCTGTGCGGCTGGTTTTTCCACAGAACGAAGAGAGAGGACCGTGTCGATGAACCCTCCCGCCCCCCTCCCGTCCGTGGCCGCGCCCCCCGCGCCGGTCGACCTGCCCCGCGCCGAGCTGTCCGACAACGCGCGCATCGTGCTCGCCAAGCGGTACCTGAAGAAGGACGAGAACGGCAGGCCCACGGAGGGGCCCGAGGAGATGTTCTGGCGGGTGGCCCGCACCATCGCCGCCGCCGACCTGAGGTACGGCGCCACGGAGGAGGAGGTCGACCAGCTCGCGCGCGAGTTCTACCTGCTGATGACCCGCCGCGCGTTCGAGCCCAACTCGCCCACGCTGATGAACGCCGGCCGCCCCCTGGGGCAGCTCTCCGCCTGCTTCGTCCTCCCCGTCGAGGACGAGCTCTCCAACGGCGGCAGCGGCATCTACGACACGCTCAAGTCGATGGCGCTCGTCCACCAGTCGGGCGGCGGCACCGGCTTCGGCTTCAGCCGCATCCGCCCCAAGGGCGACCACGTGCGCAGCACCACCGGCGTGGCCAGCGGCCCCGTCTCGTTCATGGCCCTCTACGACGCCTCCACCGAGGTGGTCAAGCAGGGCGGCACCCGGCGCGGCGCCAACATGGGGATCCTGCGCGTCGACCACCCGGACATCCTGGAGTTCATCGACTGCAAGCAGGACATCACCAAGATCACCAACTTCAACATCTCCGTCGCCATCACCGACGCCTTCATGCGCGCGGTGGAGAAGGGCGAGGAGTACGACCTGGTCAACCCGCGCAACGGCGAGGCGGCCGGGCGGCTCGACGCGCGCACGGTCTACGACCGAATCGTCCAGAACGCGTGGCGCACGGGCGAGCCCGGCGTGTTCTTCGTCGACCGGGCGAACTTCTACAACCCGGTGCCGCACCTGGGCGACTACGAGGCCACCAACCCCTGCGTCACCGCCGACACCTGGGTGCACACCGCGGAGGGGCCGCGCCAGGTGGCCGAGCTGCTGGAGCGGCGCTTCGTGGCGCGCGTGAACGGCGAGGACCACGCCTCGGGGCCGCGCGGCTTCTTCCGCACCGGCGTGAAGCCGGTGGTCCGCCTGCGCACGGCGGAGGGGTACACGCTGCGGCTGACGGCCGACCACCGCGTGCGGCGCGTGGCGGCCAGGAGCCGCTGGGCCATGCGCACCGAGTGGTGCGAGGCCGGCCAGCTCGCGGCGGGCGACGAGGTGGTGCTGAACGACCACCGCGCGGGCGCCTGCTGGGCCGGCGCGGGGACCCGCGAGCAGGGCTACCTGGTGGGGCTGCTGATCGGCGACGGGGTGCTCACCGGGGAGCGCGCCGCCCTCTCGGCGTGGGAGCGCGCGGCCGTGGCGAACGGGCCGGCGGCCGGCTTCGGGCCCGGGGCGCGCGCGGTGATGGAGGCGGCCGAGGCGGCCGCGCACACCCTGCCGGCGTGCGCCCACTTCTCCGGGTGGAGCGCCGATTCGGCGAGCGGCGAGCACCGCCTGGCGCTGGGGGCGCTCAAGTCGCTGGCCGACACGCTGGGGATGCGCCCCGACCGGCGCGCCGTGACCCCCGAGGTGGAGCGCGCCTCCAGCGACTTCTACGCGGGCGTGCTGCGCGGGCTCTTCGACGCGCAGGCCGCGGTGCAGGGCGGGCAGGGCCGGGGCGGCAGCGTGCGGCTGGCGCACGCCGGGGCGGGGCTGCAGGCGGTGCAGCGGATGCTGCTCCGGCTGGGGATCGCCAGCCGCATCGAGAAGGGCCCGCGCGAGGAGCTGGTGGTGGCGGGCGAGAACCTGGGCCGCTTCGCCGAGCGGGTGGGCTTCGCCGACGTGGAGAAGGCCGCGCGGCTCAACGAGCTCCTCTCCCGCGGCTCCGGGGCGCTGCACCGCGAGCGCTTCACCGCGCGGGTGGAGAGCGTGGTGGCCGACGGCGAGGAGGAGGTGTTCGACGCACAGGTGCCGGGGCTCAACGCCTTCGACGCCAACGGGATCTACGCGCACAACTGCGGCGAGCAGCCGCTGCTGCCGTACGACGTCTGCAACCTGGGCTCGGTGAACGTGGGCGCCTTCGTGCGCGACGACGTCCCCGCCGACGCGCCCTGGTACGAGAAGGTGGACTGGAAGGAGTACCGGCGGGTGACGCGGCTGTCCACGCACTTCCTGGACAACGTGATCGACGCCAACCAGTACCCGCTCCCGGAGATCCACGACCTGGCGCACCGCATCCGCCGCATCGGGCTGGGGGTGATGGGCTTCGCCGACCTCCTGGTGCGCCTGGGGGTGCCGTACAACAGCGACGAGGGGGTGGAGATCGGGCGGCGCATCATGCAGTTCCTCGACGAGGAGGCCAAGGCCGAGTCCGAGCGGCTGGCCGGGGTGCGCGGCGCCTTCCCCGAGTGGGAGAAGTCGATCTGGGGCCCCGACGAGACCGCCGCGCGCGCGCCCAACGGCGAGCGCATCCGCCCCGAGCGGCGGCTGCGCAACTGCAACGTCACCACCGTGGCGCCCACCGGCACCATCTCCATCTTCGCCGGCTGCTCGTCGGGGATCGAGCCGCTCTTCGCCGTGGCCTTCATGCGCAACCAGGCCGGCGCCATGATGCCCGACGTGAACGAGGACTTCGTGGCCGCGGCGAAGGCGGGCGGGTGGTACTCGGCCGAGCTGATGCAGCGCATCGCCGAGCAGGGGCACATCCACTTCCCCGAGGTCCCCGAGGCGGTGCAGCGCGCCTTCGTCACCGCGCACGACACCACGCCGGAGTGGCACGTGCGGATGCAGGCCGCCTTCCAGGAGCACTGCGACTCGGCGATCTCCAAGACCACCAACTTCCCCCACGAGGCCAGCGCCGAGGACGTGCGGGTGATCTACGACCTGGCCTTCCGGCTGGGGTGCAAGGGCGTCACGGTGTACCGCGACGGCAGCCGCGACAACCAGGTGCTCAGCACGGGGGCCACGAAGACGCCGGCGCAGCAGCAGGCCGAGACGGCGGAGCTGGCGGAGCTGCGCGCGAAGCTGGCCGAGGCCCTGGAGCGCAACGCCAGGCTGGAGCGCGAGATGGTGCGGCTGCGCGAGGCGCTGGGCCAGGCCGAGCAGCAGTCCGCGCAGAGCCGCCGGCAGAAGCGCCGCCGCCCCGACGTGCTGCGCGGCACCACGCGCAAGATGACCTCGCCGCTGGGCGACGTGTACGTGACCATCAACGAGGACGAGCGGCACCAGCCGTTCGAGGTGTTCGCCACGCTGGGGAAGGCGGGCTCCATCGCCATGGCCGACGTGGAGGCGATCGGGCGGCTGATCTCGCTGGCGCTGCGCTCCGGGATCCCGGTGGCCGAGGTGTACCAGCAGCTGCGCGGCATCTCGTCGGACAAGGCGATCGGCTTCGGGCCCAACAAGGTGCACTCGGTGCCCGACGCCATCGCCCAGGCGCTGGGGCTGCGCGAGCAGGAGAAGCAGGGCATCCAGCAGGAGCTGATCCCCGAGGCGGTGCTGGACGCCGAGAACCCGGCCGACGCGGTGATGCGCACGGCGGCCGACCCGCCGCAGCTCACGCTGAGCTACCACGACGGCGAGACCGCCATGGGCATCTGCCCCGACTGCAAGAGCCAGCTCGAGTTCGCTGAAGGCTGCATGAAGTGCCACTCCTGCGGCTACAGCGAGTGCGGGTGAGGCGTAGCGGCGAGATGCGCTGAAGATTCAGAGGGCGGATGTGGTGTAAAGGGCCTCCGGCGTGAGCCGGAGGCCCTTTACGTTGGTGAAGTACCTGGCCGCCTTGGATAGTTGTGTGGACTACGAAACACCCCTCCAGACATTGACAATCTACCGGCTGCGAACTTTAGCCACACGCCTTTGCAACTGCTGCTGTAGGCGATTGTACGTACTCGGGAGAGCAGTGGCTTTGAAATCGTGTTCCCAAAAGCGCAAGACTGAATAGCCCAGCGCGCGGAGCTTGCGCCTGTTAGTACGATCACGACGCACGTTCTTGTCCAGCTTCGGACCCCAATACTCCTGATTGCTTAAGGGACGATGGCCGTGCTTAGGACATGAATGATAGAAACACCCGTCAACAAAGATGATCAGGCGCAAAGACGGGATCACGATGTCAGGCCGCCCTGGCAGGCTGTTGACGTTTTGGTCAATCCGCCAACGGTGTCCTAGAACGGCACGGACGGCCGTGTAGAGTTTCGCTTCCGGCTTAGTTCCACTGCAGCGGATGCGCGACATGATCTCGCTACGCTTCTCCGTACTAAAAATATCAGCCATCGGCAGATTTAGGCGGTGGCGAGGCGCGAAGGCAGTTCGTTGGACTTCAGCATCAGGCAGAATTCCTCCGGGTTAAGATCAGCGATTGAAAACGACGTTGGGTCGTCTCCAACAATAGTCTGCGACATGGCCGCCTTTCTCTCAAGTGCTTGCGTGATTACCCGATCGATGGTGTCGGCAGCAAGCAGCCTGATATACGTGACGGGAACTCTTTGGCCGATTCGGTGGTTCCGATCCTGACTCTGTGCATAGAAGTCATAGCGCCAGTTCAGAGTCTCATAGATCGCGTATGTGGCTGCGGTAAGCGTGAAACCTGTGCCTGCGGCCGCGGGATTTCCGACCAGCACGCGGATATCTGGATCTTCCTGAAACCGCCGGGCGATCTCCTGGCGGTCTTCCGACGGTACCCCTCCGAAGAGGGCGACAGCGCCGTAGGTCCGGTATCGCTCTAGGATTTGCTGGATAGTTCCCACATAATAGGACCACACGATTACTTTGCGTCCGTTCGCGGCTACAATCTCCTCCATCAGTGCGTCAAGTTCCGAGATCTTCGCAGGCAGGCGCGTCTCTCCAGGCAAAATCAGTCTGGGGTTGCTCGCAATCTGGGACAATCTGAGCAGCCGGGTCAGCGCAGTTGAAGCAAAGGTTGAGTATGCCTCGGGCGACATGGCTTCAACGTCTCGGATAAACCCATCACGGAAGCTATCGTAGAGGGCTCGCTGCCAAGGAGGAAGCGTAATGGTGAGATCGACAAATGTCTTCTCAGGCAGATCCAAGCACTGCTCTTTCGTTCGGCGGAGAAGGTACGGCGCAACATGCTCTGCGAGGCGCTTGTGAACGCTCGGATCGGAACCCGCATTGCCGTAGTCCAACATAAACATCTCGAACTTCGCCCCTCTCTCTCCAGCGACGATTGCGAGTTGACTGTAAATGTCCTCGGGACTGTTCGTCACTGGAGTCCCGGTAAGAAGCCAGCGGTACTCAGCACTCAGCGCGAGATGCTGAGCCGCGACAGTCGTCAAAGATCGACGATTCTTCACGTTATGTGACTCGTCCAGCACCAACACCGTTTTCCGCACCACCATCAAAGCGCGCAAGGCAATAATCTCTGCGCGCGCTGCTTCGTAGTTGATTACGACAATGTCTTCAGCAACTCCCGTGAGATCTTCACGTCGTTCTCTCATTGTACCAGAGATCACCCGGACGCGAAGGTCCGGCGCGAAGCGTGCCACCTCGGCACGCCAATTCCCTTTCAACGAGTTTGGGCAGATAACCAACATCAAGTTGGCTGCTCGGGACCACCGCAACCGGCGAAACGCTTCAATCGCCACCAGTGTCTTCCCGAGCCCCTGCTCAAATGCGAGAAGGCCGATCCGGTTTCGGAGGAGAAAATCCACTCCCTCCTCTTGGTGCCGCATCAGTGGTGGTGGTGCAATGGGAATCATGGCTCTACGAGTCCGTGCGACTTAGACGACACTCTGGTCTTCTCCCACCGATCCCGGAAATCCTCCATTCCAGCAGCCAAAGCTACAAAATCTGCTTCTGTTACCGCCCGCACTTCACGAAGGGGCGCATCCTCGAGAGCCTTTACAAACTCGCGAAGGCGAAAACGTAGAATGCCCACACCGCCTCCTAAGTGCGAAGCCAACAAAACAACAGACCGTTGAAGTTCCTCAAGGTCATCAACGTTCAGTGCATCCGGCTCGCGTGCAACCGTACGTTCAATTTGTGAGTAAATTCCTTGAATCTTCGCGCGTATGCTGGTATTTCCAGCTTTTACCTCGGTGGCCAGCCGGTGCGCGACCTCCTTCTCGCCCGATTGCAGCCGCGTCCATTTTTCGGGATCGCTGTAATACTGAGACATGAATCTGGCGTCACGGTACTCCTTGAATACACCCGCAGCGACCATGTTAAAGACCTCGGCTTGGAGCGCTTCATCTGTTTTGACGCGCGGTCCAAATCCTGGTGCTTTGCTGATCTCCTCTAGCACACTGAAATTGTCGAGCGCCAGCTTCTCAGCATCGTCACTATCAAGATGCTCTACAAACTTCTCTGCGAACTGATATGCGTCTCTCAGTCTCACAACCCAAGAAATGCTCTTTCCAAGAGATGCAGCTAAGTCAGTCGCGCTCATAACTGGTAAGTTTCCATTTAGGGGCATTACATTATCATGTACAAACTTCGCTTCGATGTAGCGTCCCCAGTTCCGCACTGCGTCGCCACGCACATGAATACGCGCGAGCAAAATCGCGCGATACCGCTCATTGAAGTTCTCGGGCAGAACCTTTGCGGTGACGTAACGGAACTGGTCAGCTCGGTGCTCGTCTTTCGCGCGGAGCAACAGATCGCGCAGACACGTAACGCGTGTTGCACCCTCAAGCACTAAGTATTTTTGGTAGCCAGAACCTTTCCAAACATAGACCGGCTCCATCTGTCCCAAATCCTGAATTGACTTTCGCAAGCCCTCATAGCCGGGAGTTTTCCTAAGTGCCGCCTCCAGCTCTTCCTCAGAGGTTAGCGGCCCTCCTACTGTGTACGGGAACAGCCGGGGGTTCAAAGGCCATAGGGATACATCATCCTGAACGTGGAGCCGCACTTCTGGAAGTTCGAATTCCCGGTCTCCGATACGTTCGTGGTGGACGCGCTGAGGGGGCCGGTGGTCGAGTAGTGCAGACTTAGATGGCATGGTGACGTCTGTTGAGGGTTGTTAATCTTTCGCGCGCGCGACAATCACCGTGACGGCCGCGATCAGAACGAAGGCAGCGATGAAGGCCAGCAGTCCTTCGACGCCGCCACGCTGCAGCGCAGCCATGCAGAGCATCCAGACGAGAAAGACCTCGAGCGCGAAGAACTGCAGGCGGGTCCGCACGCGGAGCGCCTGTACCAACTTTCCGAACCAGCCTGAGGGATCGGACATCACTGTTTCACTCCCTTCCATCCCTTACGCAACCAGGGGTTAACGCTGGCCGCTTGGGCGCTCCCGCCTACTTGCTAGGGCAAGTGAAAACAAGTCCTCCGCAAGTATCGTGCAGCTTACAGCCCACGTCCGACAGTGTCAAGGGCGGCGTGTAGGGGGCGGTCCCTGGCGCTCACCGTGCTAAGTGTCAGGATGATACCCAAAGAGGAGCAACATACAATATATTGTGGCGCCACCAAATATGAGCACGTTATGTGGTACTGTACGGCAGCAGATAGTGTTGATAGCTTTCAAGCTGCGAGCTGGCGGGGCGTTGTTAGTGCCGTTCGAGAGGGCTCCTCGTTCCCCTGCTCAAGAACTCCCCGATGCCTAGCAGCCGCTCCTCGATGACTGCCACGTACTTCGTGCGGCGAGTGGCGACCGCGCTCCCAGGACCTACCTGCATCGATGTCTTTGCAGGTGCGGGCGGCTTGGCGGAGGGCTTTCGCCAAGCAGGCTTTCGCATTTTATCAGGAACAGATGCGGATCCAGATGCGGGGGAAACTTTCCGCAGAAATTTTTCCGAAGCGTCTTTTTTTCAGCGGCCAATTCGCTACGTTCGGGGCAGCCAACTGCTGCGAGATGCGGGTCTGAGGAGAGGAGAGTTGGATTGCCTCATCGGCGGCCCTCCTTGCCAAGCATTTAGCTATAACAATCACCAACGCACTCACAAGAGCCTGCGAGCGGGCCTGTTTCGTAGCTACCTCAGGATTGTCCGTGACTTGCTGCCTAAAGTGCTTGTCATGGAGAACGTCCCGGGAATTCTCACGATCGGAAACGGCGCGGTAGTTACTGAAATCTATAATTCACTCGCGGCACTCGGTTACGAGTGCCAAGCGAGAATCCTGTACGCAGAAGATTTTGGCATTCCTCAAGAGCGGCGCCGAGTCTTTTTTATTGCTACACGGCTAGGTTGGTCAGACCTTCTTTTCCCCGATGGTACTCACGGGCCATTTCCAAAGCCCGATCCTAAGAGCAATCCATTTGTGCATCACTGGGAACGGCGTCCAGGCAAGAAGTACGGTGATAAACGCTCTATAACAGTGTGGGGAGCGATTGGCGATTTGCCGCCTCTGGAGAACGGCGGGTCGGTCGAAGGCCGGGTGTATGTACACCCACCCCGTACAGAACTGCAACGGATTCTACGCGGTCGCGAGCGGTACCTGCACAATCACGCGACGCCGCTGCTGCACGCCACTACCTTGGCTCGGATATCTCATGTACCGCCGGGCGGGTCGTGGCGCGATATCCCTTTTGAGCTCTTGCCTGCGGGTATGAGACGCGCCCGCCGGTCGGATCACACGAAGCGGTACGGTCGATTGCACAAGCGCGGACGCTGCTGTACGATCTTGACTAAATGCGACCCTCACTGGGGGAGCTATGTGCACCCTGTTGATCAGCGGGCGATTTCAGTTCGCGAGGCTGCACGCCTGCAGTCATTCCCAGACCGCTTTGTTTTCGAAGGTCCCCCGAGTAGGCAATTCGTGCAGGTTGGAAACGCCGTTCCGCCACTTCTGGCCCTTGGAGTGGGTCGGGCCGTAAGGGCCCATCTGGAGCAAGCTGCTCAAGATGCGCCCCTACAGGAATTGGAGGCAGCCGATTAGCTGATCAATTCACCAACTGAGATTCGGTCTACATCTGCTCTCGTTATCCCACGCCGGTCACGAAGTGCGTTCTAACCTCGCCTGAGGGCTCCGCTTCGCCCACTCGCGCTCGCCAGCCCCCACCTCACACCACCATCCCCCCGTTTCGTCCCTCCTCCATCGCCTTCTTCCGCGCTCGCTGCGAAATTTTTACCCGCAGCGGGGAACCTCGCGGCGGGTGCGTTGTACAGGGACGTCCAACGTTCGGGCAACCCTCGCGCGCCGATGCGGCATCCCAGGCGCGTGTCTTCGTTGCCGGACCCCGGCCGGGCGACCGCGGCAGCTGACGCGGCGCCCGGCTGTCTTCTTCCCGCCCTGGCAAACGCCGGCGGGCGGAGCCTGAATCCTCGATTCCCACGACGAGAGTCCCACCTATGAGACGGTTCTGCGGAGTCTTCCTCGCCCTGACCATCGCGGCCGGAGCCACGGCCGCCCACGCCCAGAACGGGCCCCCCGCGGGCGCCCGCCCGGCGGGCCCCGGCGCCGCGCCCCAGCAGGCCGGCCTCACCCTGCGCGGCACCGTGAAGGACGCCGCCACCGGGCAGCCGCTCACCGCGGCCGCCATCGCCGTGTGGAGCGCCGCCGACAGCACGCTGGTCACCGGCGTGGTGGGCCGCCCCGACGGCACCTTCCGCGTGGAGGGGCTGCGCCCGGGCGCCTACTACCTCAAGGTCAGCCAGCTCGGCTACGCCACGGGCACCGTGGCCCGCGTGGCGCTGACCCCGGCCACCCCCGTTACCGACGTGGGCGAGGTGAAGCTCGCGGCCGGCGCCGTGGCGCTGGAGGGGATCCAGGCCACCGCCGAGCGTGCCCAGGTGCAGACCGCCGTCGACCGCACCGTCTACAACGCCCGCGACCTCCCCGGCGCCGCCGGCGGCAACAGCACCGACGTGCTGCGGAACGTCCCCGGCGTGGAGGTGGACGGCGACGGCAAGGTGAGCCTGCGCGGCAACGAGAACGTGGCCATCCAGATCAACGGCCGCCCGGCCCCGCTGCGCGGCGACGGGCTCACCAACTTCCTCAAGCAGCTCCCCGCCGGGATGGTGGAGCGCGTGGAGGTGATCCCCAACCCCTCGGCCAAGTACGACCCCGAGGGGATGGGCGGCATCATCAACATCGTCATGAAGCAGAACGCCGACCTGGGGCTCTCGGGCGGCGTGACGCTGGGCGCCGCCACCGGCGGCCGCTACAACGCCAACGGCAACCTGGGCTACCAGAGCGGCCCGCTCACCCTGTTCGGCAGCTACGGCTTCTTCGGCGACCACCGCGAGAACAGCGGCTTCAACCGGAGAGAGAACCTGCAGGACGCCGTCACCACCGGCTTCCTGAACCAGGACATCACCGGCGAGGGCGGCTTCCGGTCGCACACCTTCAACGGCAGCGCCGACCTCAAGCTGGGGCGCCAGACCTCGCTCTCGTCGTCGCTCATGCTGTCGCTGCGCGGCGGCGACGTCGACAACCTGAACCGCTTCACCGCGCTGGACGCCGGCCGCGCCGTCACCAGCCGCTTCGACCAGGTGACGGGGCTCGAGATGGACCACTTCACCACCGACGCCTCGCTCTCGTTCCGGCACGCCTTCCAGCCGCAGAAGCACGAGCTGTCGGCCGAGGCGCGCTTCAACCGCGGCAGCGACGACATCGGCAACCGCTTCAGCACCTTCCCGTTCGCGTCGGGAGTCCGCGCCGAGAGCCCGAGCCAGGTGCGCGCCACCGACCTGGACGGCGGCAACCGCGAGCTCTCGTTCCAGGCCGACTACACCCGCGCGCTCACCGGCACGCTCAAGCTGGAGACCGGCTACAAGGGGATCCTGCGCCGCATCGACAACGACTTCACCGACCGCGTGCTGGTGGGCGAGGGCGACGACGACGGCGACAACGCGTTCACGTACGACGAGAACGTGCACGCCGGCTACGCGCTGCTCACCAACGGCTTCGGCCGGCTGAGCGTGCAGGCGGGGCTGCGCGCCGAGGCGGTGACGACGAACTTCGACCTGACCACCACGGGCGAGGCGTTCGACAACGACTACACCAGCCTCTTCCCGAGCGCGGCGGCCACGTACCAGTTCGACGACCAGCGGCAGCTGCGGGCCAGCTACTCCAGGCGCGTGCAGCGCCCCGACACGCGGCTGCTGAACCCGTTCCCGTTCGCGGAAGACCAGTTCAACCGCGTGCAGGGCAACCCGCGGCTGCTCCCCGAGTACACGCACTCGATGGAGCTCACCTACCAGCAGTCCACCCCGTGGGGGTCGCTGCAGGTGTCGCCCTTCTACCGCAACACCACCGACGCCGTGCGGCGGATCAAGACGGTGGACCCGGAGAGCGGGATCTCGACGGCCAGCTTCCAGAACGTGGCCACCAGCGAGAGCTACGGCGCCGACCTCACCAGCTCGCTCCGGCTGGGCAGGCTCACGGGGTTCGCCAGCGTGAGCGGGTTCCGGGTGGTGACCGACGGGAGCAACGTGGCGAGCGGGCTGGGGAGCGACGCGCTCAGTTGGAACGCGCGGGCGAGCCTCACCTACAAGGTGACGCCGACGACGGAGCTCACCTGGTTCCAGTTCTACCGGGGGCCGATGGACGTGGAGCAGGGCCGCGTCTCGGGCTTCTCGATGAGCAACTTCTCGCTGCGGCAGAAGTTCTGGCACGACAAGGGCTCGCTCTCGCTGCGGCTCAGCGACCCGTTCGACCAGATGGGCTTCACCTTCCACACCTTCGACGCGCTGCACGAGCAGGAGAGCCGGCGCAAGTTCGGCGCGCGGGCGGCGTACCTGACGTTCAGCTACAACTTCGGCCAGCAGCCGCGCATCCGGCAGCGCCCGCAGCAGCAGCCCGAGCAGCAGGCGCCGCCGGCGGAAATCGGGATCAACTGACGAGTGCGAAGTGCGAAGTGCTAAGTGCGAAGTGCTAGTCCTTAGTGCTTAGTCCTTAGTCCTTAGTGCTTGGTGGCTGAGGTGTGGGGGGCGGGCGGTGCCGCGAGGCGCCGCCCGCCTTCGCTTGTGCCGTCAGCACTTCGCACCTCGCACTTCGCACTTCGGTTTGGGCGTGTCCCTCCGCTGCGCTCCGGGCCGGGCTGCGCGCGCGGTAGGGCACGATACCACTGTGCCCAACCGCGCCGGGCCACCGCCGCCACGATACCCCTGTGGCGGCGGCGTCCCGGCCCTCCGGGCGCGCATCCCTCACGCAAAATCGTCGCGTGCGCCGCGTCGAAGAGGCGGCTAAAGCCGCAGCTACAACGGCAGAAAGCCTCGCAAACTCCGCGAGGCTTCAACTGCGCGCCCCACTTCGCCCTGCGCTCGGTTTCGTCGCGCGAAGCGCCGGAGTCCCTCCCCCAGGCGGTTTTTGAGGGAGGGACAGGCGCCTCAGGCGCCAGGGAGAGGGCCGCCGGTGTCCGTGGAGCCTCGCGGCAAACGTTGGTTTGCTGCACATTGCCTCTCATCGGCGCGGCGGCCCCCGCCGGCGCGCGATCCCCGACCGGAACGGAGACAGCCATGAGCACCGCCAGACGAGCCCTGTTCGCCCTCGCCGCCTTCACCCTGCTGCTCGGCGGGTGCGCGCCGCCTTCCCCGCGCGCCACGCAGCCGCGCGGCGAGGCGTTCAGCGAGGCCGTGGAGGTGACCAACAACTCGCCGACCACCGTCGAGGTGAAGTTCAACACCGCCGCCAGCACCGAGGGCACCTACCTGGGCACCGTGGGGCCCGGCCAGACCGCCCGCTTCGTCCTCCCCTACCCCGGCATCACCCACGTCTTCGCCACCGCCCAGACCGGCGAGACCCCGCAGCCCAACGGCCCCCGCAGCGTCCGCGGCGTCCGCATACGCCGCGTGCCCGCGAACTGAAAGTGCGTGAGTGCGGAAGTGCGAAAGTGCGAAAGTGCGAAAGTGCGAAAGTTGCGGTTCTGCCGCGGGCCGGGTGCGTGGCACTGAGGTCTGAGCACTTCGCACTTCTTTTCCGATGATCTCCCCCTCCCAGATCCGCATCCAGCCCGAGTTCGCCGAGCGCGAGGCGTGGTACCGGCTGGCGCGCGAGCGCGGGTACGGGCTGGAGCTGGTCTCCCTCGCCTTCCCCGGCGTCATCAACGACCCCGAGCGGGAGCGGGCGCACGTGGAGGCGTACGCGGCCGAGCTGGGGGACTTCGGCGGGCGGCTCACGCTGCACGGGCCGTTCGTCGACGTCACCCCCCACAGCGGCGACCGGCGCATCGCCGAGGCCTCGTTCTCGCGGATCGACGACTGCCTGGCGAGCGCCGCGCGGCTGGGCGCCACGCACGTGGTCTTCCACACCGGGATCAACTTCCTGATCCGCAACCCCGGCTACCTGGAGCGCTCGGCCGCCCTGCAGGGCGAGTTCTGGCGCGGCGCGCTGGAGCGCTTCCCCGGCGTGACGGTGTGCCTGGAGAACGTGTGGGAGCCCGATCCCGGGGCGCTCCGGCTCATCCTGGACGCCGCCGCGCACCCGCGGCTCAAAGTGTGCTTCGACGTGGGGCACGCGCACGTCTTCAGTCCCGCGCCCGCGGAGGCGTGGCTCGACGCGCTGGGCGGCGACGCCGTCTACCTGCACCTCAACGACAACCACGGCGACCGCGACGCCGAGCTGCCGCTGGGCCGGGGGAACATCGAGTGGGATCGCGTCTTTCGCGCGGTGGAGAAGCTCCCCGCCGCCCCGCTGGTGGTGCCGGAGGTGTCGACGCTCCCGCAGGTCGAGGAGTGCCTCGCCTTCCTGCGCGGCGCGGGGGTGCTCGCGTAGCCTGGGTGGTGCGCGGCGCCGTCGCCGCGCTCGACGCGCTGGCGGGGGCCGCCTACCTGTGGGTCGCCGCCATGGCGCTGCGCCACGCCGCGGACGTGACCGCCGACGCGGGCGCCGCCTCGCCCGACGCGTGGGTCGCCCTCTTCTTCTTCCTCCTCCTGGCGCTCGCCGCCGCGGCGGCCCTGCTGGCGGCGTGGACACTCTTCCGCGGCGGCGGCGCGCGGCTCCGGCGCGCCGTCCTGGCGCTCTGCACGGGAACGGCGGCGGCGCTCGCGGCCGTCTCCCTGGCCGCCGTCGCCGAGGCGCTCCTGGTCGACGGCGACGCGCTCGTCCTCCTCCTCTGGCTCCTCACCCTCCCCGCCGGTCTGCTCCTGGCCGCCAGCGCCGTGCTGCTGCGCCGCGCCGGGTGACTTCCGCCACGCCGGGTGACTCCGCCGAGCCGGCCGGGATCGTTATCTTCCTGCGGCGCCCCGACTTCCACGAGCATGCCGCCGTGCGCCTCCCCCGCCCGACCTTTCCGCCGCGGCGCCGTCACAGAGCGCGCGGCGGAAGCGTTCTCCCCGTGTCCGGCTCTGCCCGGGCCCTGGATCGCAGTGCCGACAGATCGCGAGCTCCTCTTCTTCCCCGCGGGAGCCATCGACCGGAAGCATCGCATGCGGCCCACCCTCATCGCCCTCGCCCTCACCCTCGTCCCGGCCGCGCTCGCCGCGCAGTCCGTCTCCGTGGGCGGCGGCCCCGGCGTCACCGGGAACGCGGTGGTGACCAGCGGCTTCCACGGCACCGTCAGCCTTCCCGTCGCGCGGGTGGGGAGCGTGGCCCAGCTCCGCGCCGAGGCGCTCTACCTGCAGTCGCGCGGCGATGGCAACCCCTTCGAGTGCGAGACCGTCGAGTCGTTCTACTGCCTCGGGCGCACGGACCTGGACCGCGTGGCCGCCGCCGGGGTGTACGCCCGCATCAACCTGCGGCCGGTCGGCCCGGTCCGCCCGTACCTGGCCCCGCTGGGCCTGGGCGTGTACCGGCGCTGGACGCGCACCGACGAGTTCCAGGGCCCCACGGGAATTTGCGTCGAGGGCGGCGAGCTCGTCTCCTGCGCGAACAACCCGCCGTTCGAGACCTTCGTGAGCCGCAGCGCCGCCACCTCGCCCGGCTTCAGCACCGGGGCCGGGCTGGACGCGCCCGTGCTCGGCAGGCGGGTGTTCGTGGAGATGCGCGGCCACTGGTTGCTGGAAGACCGCGGAACGGCGGTGGCGGTGCCGGTCACCGTCGGCGTGAGCTTCTGAGGGAACCGCAGGGGACAGGGAACAGGGGACAGGGGACAGGGGACAGGGGACAGGGGACAGGGGACAGGGGACAGGGGACAGGGGACAGGGGACAGGGGACAGGGGACAGCCTGCGGGCGAGGTCCCCGAAGTCCCGACACACGCATTCGACACGGAGGATGCAATGAGAGCCGCTTCGTTCGCGCGACCGGCGGTGGGCGGGTGCGCGGTGCTCCTGGCGCTGGCCGGGGCCGGTTGCAGCGCGCTGCTGTTCGCGGATGAGGAGGAGCGCGTCATCGCCACGATCTCGCACTACGGCGACGGGGTGAAGGCGGAGATCCCCGACGTGGCCACCCGCGGCGTCGCGTTCGACGTGACGGTCACCAGCTACGGCGGTGGCTGCGTCCTGGAGGGCGACACCGAGGTGGAGGTGCAGGGCTCGACCGCCGTGGTCACGCCGTACGACGTCGAGCTGCGCCCCCGCAACGGCGCGTGCACCGACGACCTGCGCTTCTACCGCCACGCGGCCCGGGTGCGCTTCGACACGCCCGGCCAGGCCACGGTCACCGTCCGCGGCGTCCGCAAGCCGGAGGGCGACGTCGTCACCGTCCAGAAGACCGTCACCGTGCAGTAGCCGGCGTTCACGAGCTCCGCGTCCCGGTCCGCTTCGAGGGGAGGAAGACCAGGGCGTTCCCGTCCACCAGGAACCAGGAGAGGACGCAATGAGAATTGCTTCGTTCGCGAGCAGGACGGTGGGCGGCGGCGCGGTGCTCCTGGCGCTGGCGGCCGCGGGGTGCGATGGCTTCCCGTTCGGCTCCGACCGGGAGCGCGTCCCGGCCACCATCGAGGGCGACGGCCTCCCGCTGAACGTCGTAGTCCCCACCACGGCGACGCGCGGGGTGCCGTTCAACGTGGTGGTCACCACCTACGGCGGCGGCTGCATCGAAGAGGACGACACCCGGGTGGAGGTGCAGGGGGCGTTCGCCATCGTGCGGCCGTACCAGATCGTCCTGCACCGCAACAGCTGCACGGCCGAGCTGCTGATCAGCCGCCGCTCGGTCCAGGTGCAGCTCGACAGGCTGGGCACCGGCCGCGTGGTCTTCTTCGGCTACAGCGAGACGGCGAACCGGGTGATCTCCGTCGAGCGCACTGTCACCGTGCAGTAGCGAGTGCGAAGCGCGGGCGCCCGCCGGTCCTTCCCCGGCGGGCGCCCGCGTTTTCGACGGACCGCGACTCTCGCCCGACCGTCTTTGTCGGCTGTCCCCGTCCCCTCCGCGGCTGGCACGAAACCCGCCGCGCGCGCCACGGCTTCGGACGGCCCCGGGACGCGAGGAGGGCGAGATGGCGAAGTGCGAGGTCTGCGGGAACGACTACTACCTGTCGTTCGAGGTGATCACGGCCGGGCAGCGGCACGTGTTCGACAGCTTCGAGTGCGCCATCCACAAGCTGGCGCCCGTCTGCGCCCACTGCGGCTGCAAGGTGATCGGCCACGGGATCGAGGCCAAGGACACCTTCTTCTGCTGCGCGCACTGCGCCCGCCAGGCCGGCGTCACCGGCGCGGCCGACCACGTCTGACCGGTTCGGCCCCGGAGCCGCGGCGGCGGGAGGGAGCAGGGCGGTGCTCTCCCCCGCGACGGCTCCGTTCGTCCCAAAATCCTTGTGAGGACCGCCCCGGAGTGGAACATTTGCATGGGCGGCCCGCTCCCTGCGGGTGCAACCCGGCGCCTCGCCCATGCGTAGCAGCGACCGCGGAACGCGTTTCCGCCGGGGTGTATTGATTGCGCGCGCCCACGGCCCGGGCGCGCCCAACCGGAGGTGCAGTACGCCGTGTTGATGAAGCTGCTGAGCTTCGACCTGGTGATCGTGATCGCCGTCCTCTCGGCCGTGGTGGTGGCGCTGGACGCCCTGCCGCGCCTGCACGCGGCCGTGCAGCGGCGCCGCCGCAACCGGGGCGGGGCGTTCGGGGTGGTGATCGACCGCACCGGGCGCGTGCTGGGCACGTACCTGGACCCCTTCGGCCACCCCTGGCGCGCCCCCCGCGCGCACGAGGCCGGCTCGCCGTGGGTGGAGGTGGGGCCCGACGGGCAGGGGTGGGCGTGGGAGGGCTTCGGCGCCACCGAGGAAGAGGCCTGCCTGGCCGCCAACCGCCTGCGCCGCCGCCACCTGCAGCTCCTCCCCTGGCTGGGCGACGACGGCGAGGAAGACTTCCTGAGCCTGCAGACCCCCTACGCTCCCCCGTCGCGCTAGGGCCGCGCCAGAAACGATCGCGCGAGAGGCGCCGCGGACTCCTGCGGCGCCTCTCGCGCGTTCCGGCCCGGCTGCGCGCGCGGCCGGCAGCGCGACGGACAGCGAGAGCCCGCCGGAATCATATCAGGTTGCCGAGCATGGTTCTGGTTCCGAACGGATTGGAATCACACAGAGGACACAGAGAACACGGAGGAACTGAAGACACCGTTGAAGTTCTCTGTGTTCTCTGTGTCCTCTGTGTGAGGCTTTTTCAGAAGCTTATGCCGAACGGTGCTCTGCAAACTCTTTGATGAGCGCGCGCATCCTGCCCAAGGCCTCCCCGCGCCAGTTCCGAGCTCGGCGATTCTTCCGTCGATCAGCTCAGATGCCGACCGGCCCCCGGCCGAACCCGGCGTTTCCATGTTCTCTCTCCCTGCGCTGGGGGGAGTCGGCGTCTTCGTTTTCGGAGCTGCCGGCCTGCTCTCGACGGCGCCGTGGCCTAGCTACGGAGCGGCCCACTCGAGCTCCAGCGATTCGAGGCGCCGGGCGGTGGCGCTGGGGAAGTAGGAGAGCTTCTGGTCCGGGACCAGGCGCAGGCTCGGCAGGCGCTGCGTCAGCACCTCCAGCGCGATGCGGCCCTCGAGCCGCGCGAGCGGGGCGCCGATGCAGTAGTGGATCCCGTGCCCGAACGCGAGGTGCGGCGTGGCGCGGTGGATGTCGAAGCGGAGCGGCTCCTCGAAGCGGCGCTCGTCGTGGTTGGCCGAGATGTACGCGATCTGCAGGCGGTCGCCTTTCCTGATGTGCACGCCGCCGAGCTCCACGTCCTCGTTCGCGGTGCGGTACATGGCGTGGATCGGCGAGGCCGTGCGGAGCACCTCCTCGATGAGCGGCGGGATGACCGCCGGGTCCTCCCGCGCCGCGGAGAAGAGCTCCGGATCGAGCGCGAGCTGCAGGGCGCCGGCAGCGATGAGGCCGGCCGTCGTCTCGTAGCCCGCGAAGATCACCTGGAGGAGCATGTTGATGAGCTCCGGCATCCCGAACGGCCGCTCGAGAGCGTCCGCGCCGGTGACGATGTCGGAGAGGGCGTCGTCCCGGGGCCTCGCGCGCCGCTCCTCGATCGCCGCGGCGAGGTAGTGCTGGTACGCGACGAAGCCGCGCGCGTGCTCGACGAGCTGCGCGAGCGGCTTCTGCATGGCGAAGATCTCGGTGCTGTCGTTCGTCCAGTGATTGACCTGCGCGAGATCCTCCTTCGGCAGGCCGAGCAGGTCGATGATGAAGTTCCCCGGCAGGGCGATGGCGAACGCCTCCACGAGCTCCACCCGGCCGCGGGCGGCGAACTTCTCCACGAGGCCCTCCGCGATCCCGCGGAGGATCGGCTCGAACGCGGCCAGCCGGCGGAGTGAGAGGGCCCTGACGACGAGGGCCCGCGCGTGGGTGTGGTCGGGCGGATCGCTGGTCACCAGGCTCGGCAGCAGCGGAAAGCCCTTGACGAGCTCGGCGAGCAGCTCTGGCGGGGGAGGAACGGCGCTGGGCTTCGGCGTGATCGAATCGACCGACGAGAACCTCGCCGCGTTCTTCGCGACGGCGCAGACGTCGTCGTACCGGGTCACCACCCAGAGCCCGAGCGATTCGCTCCAGAAGACGGGCTCTTCGCGGCGCGCGCGCGCATAGAACGGGCGAGGATCGTCGAGCATCGGCGAGGTGAGCGGGGAATGTTCCCGTCCACACGTCGACACGGCTCGGGTCGATGCGCCAGCTTCGGACATGGGTTCTCCTTCGTCACGTTGGCCAACACGGGTGCCGACCGTCTGGACGGCAGATATGCCGTTCCCGGCACCGCGGTGGACGGCGAGCGGCCTCGGGTCGATTCCGGATGTTGCTTCATCCGGCTTCGACCCGCCTGCCTCTGTCACTCTCGAGATATACATACGGTCAGGGGTGCGGGGCCGGCGCGCAAGCCTGTCGTCGGAAGGCATGGACGGCTCGCTCTCCGTCAGCCGATTTTGGGGCCGGCGCGGCGCGGGCGGGACCGGCCGACGCTGCCGGTGGGGCGCCAACGAGCGATGCGTGACGGGCCACGTCCGCTGCAGCGTATCGTCAGCCCGCCGCTGGGGTGTCCGGCGCGTGCGAGTCCCGGAGCGCGGCCCGGATCCGGAGGAGCTGCGGATGGAGGAACGGGTCGGCGCACAGCGCCGGATCCCAGCCTGCCGGCTCGTCGAGCGGGAGCCAGCGCACCGCCGTGATCTCGGCCCCGCCCTCCCCGCCTCCCGGCGCCGCCTCCCCGCGCGCGACGCGGCAGAGGTACGTGCGCCAGCGGGTGTAGGTCCCGTCGGGCGGGTCGGCGGGCACGTCGTAGAGCAGCGGGCCGACCGCGACCTCGATGCCCGCCTCCTCCCGGACCTCGCGGGCCACGCACGCTTCCGCCGACTCCCCGGCCTCCCGCCCGCCGCCGGGCAGCACCCAGAACGGCGCCTCGTCCCGGGGGGCGCAGCGGAGCAGCAGGAGCCGCTGCCCGTCGACCACGGCGGCCTGGCACCGGGTACCGCGGGCGCTCACGAGCGTGGCGGCCGAAGGGCGTGGCCGCGGGCAACGCGGTCCTCCAATGAAGCCTCCCCTGGCGAAGGCGCGACTCGCGAGTGCCTGAAGACACTCGCTGGAGCCACGGAAAGCCTCGCGAACTCCGCGAGGCTTCGACCACACGACCCATCTCGCTCCGCCGCTCGATTTCTCCGCGCGGAGCGCCGGGGTGTTTTCCCTCTCCCGCGCAGCGGGGGAGGGGAGCGCGCCTCCGGCCGCGAGGAACGGGCAGCCGGGGCGGAGCGGGGGAGGGGGCGGCCCGGCCGTGGTAACCCCTTGCGGCGCAAGCGGATTCGGTTGAGATTTCCCGCTTCTCCCGAACCAGCCGATCCCGGGCGCCGGCACTTCCGCGGCGCCGCACCCCGCCGCAGGCCCCAGCGCATGACGCAGCACGCCGACGCCCCCGCCGCCATCCCCGTGCCGGCCATCGCGCCCGCGCCGGGCGACGTCACCGCCGAGCCGCCGCGGACGCGGCACGCGCCGCCCGGCGACGCCGCCGCGGAGCCGGGCACGCTGGGGCAGACCCGGCACGAGCCCGCGGTGCGTCCCTGGGAGCTGGAGCTGCTGATCGCGGGCGCCGTGGTCTTCGCCATGCTGCAGCTCCCGGGGCGGCTCGACGGCTGGTTCCACGGGCTGGAGCCGCGGCTGTCGATCTCGGCCCACCAGGCGCTCTTCCTGTTCTACACCTACGGCAAGGTGATCGCGTACACCCTCATCGGCGCGTTCCTGCTGCAGCTCACGGTGCGCGCCTACTGGGTGGGGCTCATCGGCGTGGAGGCGGTCTTCCCCCACGGCGCGAAGTGGGACGCCGACCGCTACGGGCCGGTCACCCGCGAGGTCATGCGCGAGCGCACCTCCTCGCTGCAGTCGCTCATCGACCGCGCCGACCGCTTCGCCAGCCTGACCTTCGGCTTCACCTTCACCCTGGTGATGATCCTGGTGGTCGGGATCGGGCTCACGGGCCTGCTGTGGGTGCTCGCGTTCGGCGTCTCGCGCGCGGCGTTCGGGGGCGCGCACCACCTGCCGGTGTTCATGGCGCTGCTGCTGGCGATCTTCGTTCCCTCGCTGGTGCTCTGGGCGCTGGACCGCACGGTCGCGAAGCGCCTGGCGCCGGGGAGCCGGCCCTGGCGCGTGCTGCGGGCGGGGATCGTGGCCACGTACTGGCTGAACCTGACCTGGCTGTACGGCACCGTGATGAGCACGCTCTTCAGCAACCTGCCGAAGCGGCGCGCCAACACGATCTTCCTCGGGGTGTCGTTCGGGATGATGGCGCTGGTGCTGGTGAAGGGGACGCTCGGGGACGTGATGGGGCTGGACGGGGCCGCCTACCTCCCCGACGACGCGGGGCGGCGCGGGGCGAGCAACGCGTACTACCAGAGCCAGCGCGAGGAGGGCGAGCTGTACCGCAACTCGCCCTCGATCCAGTCCGACATCATCCGCGAGCCGTACGTGCGGCTCTTCATCCCCTACAACACCCTCCTGCTCGACCGGGTGATCGAGCGGCGCTGCCCGTGGGTGCGCCCGTTCGAGAAGGGCGGGAACGAGGGCGCGGCGGACGACGCGGCGATGGACGCGGTGCTGCGCTGCTGGTCGTCGCTGCAGCGGGTGACGCTGAACGGCCGGCCGCTCCAGCCCTCGTACCGCTTCTCCCGCGACCCGGCGACGGGCGTGCGCGGCATCGTGGCGTACCTCCCCACCGCCGGCCTGCCGCGCGGCGAGAACGTGCTCACCGTCGAGCGCCCGCCGCTCCCCGACGACATGGGCCCGCTGGTGAAGCCCAGGCCCCGGCCGCCGCACTACATCCCGTTCTGGCTGTAGAGCCAGGTGCGAGAGTGCGAGAGTGCGAAAGTGAGGGGGCGCCGCCGGAAAAATCCGGCGGCGCCCTCTCCTCTTCCGCTCCGGCTCTCCGTCAGCGGGCGGCCGGGGCCGCTCGCGTCCACGGCGGGGCGGCGGCCAAGACGCGCGGGTAGACGGGGCAGTCGGGGCGGTGCGCGCCGGGGAGGTAGCCGGTGGAGAGCAGGAGCTCGCCCACGATCTCGCCGCCGGTGAAGCGGAAGGTGCGCCTGAACAGCTTCACCCACTCGTCCTTTTCGCGCGGGTGGTGGGCGTCCAGCCAGGCGGCGAACGACCCGTGCGACTCGCGCAGCTCGCGGACGCGGCGGGCGTTCTCGATCACCGCGTCCACCTTCAGCCGGTTGCGCACGATCCCGGCGTCGGCCAGGAGGCGGGCGCGGTCGGCCTCGCCGTACTCCGCCACGCGGTCCACGTCGAAGCCGTCGAAGGCGCGGTGGAAGGCCTCGCGCTTCTTGAGGATGGTGAGCCAGGAGAGGCCGGCCTGGTTGATCTCCAGCGCCAGCCGCTCCAGCAGCTCCGCGTCGCCGCGCAGCGGAAAGCCGTACTCGTGCTCGTGGTAGGGCCCGTGCCACGGGTGCCCGGGCGCCACGTCGCAGTAGCTCGACATCTCTTCGGGAGGAGGAGGGAGGACGACGAGGCTCGGATCGGCGACAACCTAGCCGCCGCGGCGCCGTCCCGCACCTCTGGAAACGGAAAAATCCTCACACGGAGTCAACGCGGTCGACGGAGGGCGGTGCCGTTCTCCGTCGACTCCGCTGACTCCGTGGCACTGCTGCCACCCTGCCCCACAACCGCTCCACATCCTCCTGATACCAGATCTCGCAATCAATTGTGCATTTTCGCCCAGAGAGGGGTGTCATAACCAATTTGCCGAGCATTGTTCTGGTTCCGAAAAGATTGGACTCATACCATTTCGCAGGGAATCGTTCGGGTATCAGCCCTGAAAAGGTCTCACACAGAGGGCACAGAGAACACAGAGGAACAGCGGAGAGATTGAAGTTCTCTCCGTGTCCTCCGTGTCCTCTGTGTGATGCCAATCTGTT
>DASVWD010000014.1 GCA_036389795.1 Longimicrobium sp. | reverse complement strand
CGTCGGAGGGGAGGGCGGGGGAGGGGGCCGCGGCCGAGACCGTCTGCGCCCCGGCTCCCGCCGCCGCCAGCGCCATGACCACGGCGGCGGCGACGGACGCGGTGCGCTGCGTCGGGAGGTTCATCGCTTCCTCTTTTCGCGAGGATCAGGTGCCCGGACCCGCCCCGCGCCCGCGGCGGAGCCGCCGCAGACAGAACGCGAGGTGGGCCGCGAAGTTGATCAGGAGGTACGGCCACAGCCACCACAGCAGGGCCGGCGCGTTGAGCCAGCGGGCGAGCCGCCGGTAGTGCTCCGCGTCGCCCGCGCCGTCGGCGACCACCACCAGGGGGTAGCTCCGGGAGACCACGTACAGCAGCGCCAGCCCGGCGCCGTTGACCAGGAGGCGGGTGAGCGCCAGGGGCCACACCCGGCCCGGGCGCGCCAGGTCGGCCGTCCGCTGCGCGGCGCCGGCCAGCAGGAGCAGGAGCACTGGCGCGTGGAACGACCGCCACGCCGGCGAGAGCGCCAGGCCGTCGGCGGCCCCGCCGAAGAGGAGCGCGGGGTAGACCGGGACCGCCGCCCACCAGGCGGCGAGGAGGACCCAGACCACCAGCCCGGCCGCCGTCGCCCAGCGGGGCGGGGCGTACGCGCCCTCCGACCGGAAGCGCCAGCTCCCCCGGCGCCGGGCGCTCCACCGGTCCCAGGCGACGAACACCAGCGTCACGGCGGCGAGCTGCACCAGCACCGGGAGCCAGACGCCCGGGAAGGCCAGCACCCGCCCGGCCGCCCGTGGGAGCGGCTCGCCCCGGGCCAGCGCCGCGGCGGCCACCAGGGCGAAGAGCGCCAGCGTGATCCCCAGGTTGATGCGCAGGAAGGCCAGGTAGAGCGGGAAGAGCTCCGGCCCGATCAGCCGGCGGCGGCCCAGCACCAGGCTGCGGTCCTCGCCGCGGAAGCGGGCCGCCACCAGCATCGGCTCGCCGTGCCGGGTGAGGATGGCCTCGATCTCGGCGTCGTCCAGCGGCCGGCCGAGCTCGGCGGACCGGTCTTCGACCTCGGCCAGGATGTTCGCCGAGAGTTCCCTGACGACGTCGGCGCGCTCAGCGCGCGGCAGGTGCGCGCCGACTTCGGACAGGTAGCGGTCGAGGAGCTCCATGGTCACGCCTCCCCCAGGATCTGGTCCAGCGCCGCGTCGATCTGCCTCCGCTCCTCCCGCAGCTTCTCCAGCATCGCCCTGCCCTCGCCGGAGAGGCGGTAGAAGCGCTTCTCGCGCTTGTCCTGCTCCCGCCACTCGCTTTCCAGCAGCCCCTGGCTCTCCAGGCGGCGCAGCAGCGGGTACAGCGTGTTCTCGTCGATCGCCATGCCGTGCCCGGCGAGCGCCTTGCGCAGCTCGTAGCCGTAGTGCTCGCGCCGTAGCTGGGCGAGCACCGCCACGATCAGCGACCCGCGGCGTAGCTCCAGGCGAAGGTTCTCGAACAGGTCGTCGTTCATCTCGGGCCCGTTGTCGCACAGTGTGCGACACATACTGTATAGCACACAGTATGTGCTGTCAAGAGGTTGATTGACAACCGGGGCGGAGCGTTGGCTCATATCACTCCCGATCGATGCTCATTCCGAAAGCGGGCTCGCAGTCTGTTGCCGAGCCCCCCTGTCCCGAGAGGATTGTCATCCCGAGGAAGCGTCCGCGCCATCCTTTCTCCAGGCACAGATGGTCGGACGCTTCCGAAGGAGCTATGGGTCGCCCTGCGCGAATGCCGGCTCCGGTGCAAGGCCGCCCATAGATCCTTCGGGCGCACAAGCCGTGGTGTGATAATGACTTGCGCGCACGCGCCCTCAGGATGACAGCTTTGTTGAAGATCGGTTTGGAAACACTCTCTCGGGCCACCGGCGGTCGGGACGGAGCGCGGTTGCCGCTTCAGCACGCCGCCTCCCCTCGGCGGTCAGGAACGTCCTCGCGAACGGGAAGACCGCCTTTCCGCCGCGCCCGTGCCGCCGATGGCGATGGCGGAGCCCACGAAGGGGACCACGCTCGTGAACCCCGGCACGTCTCCGGCCACCGTCGCGGCGGAGGTTCCCCACTGCGTGATGCCGTGCGGCACCAGCCGGCGCAGGTCGTAGCGGCGGCCGCCGAGCTCGAACGGCCGGCTGGACACGAGCCGCGCGGAAAAGACGTCGAGCGAGAAGAGCGGCCGGTCCTTCTCCCCGGCGCCGACGGTGGCGCCCGTGACGACGCTGACGCGCCGGAAGCGCGCGACCTGCTCGCCGGCGCCGAACGAGGCGGGATCGTCGAAGGTGGCGCCCGGCCGACGGTTCAGGTACACCGCGAAATCTCCCACCGCATCCAGGCCGAGCGCCAGGGCGCCGTTGGCGACGCGGGTGGCGGTGAACGGATCGGCCAGGAACGTCAGGTAGGCCGTCCCCTCGCCCGGGTCGCCGCCGAACAGGTTCGCGCCGACCCCCTGCAGGTGCAGGAAGTAGCCGGCGTCGCGCAGCGTCCCGTCCTCGGCGGCGTAGAACCGCCCCGTCACGTACCAGGCGACCTCGCCCGGAAGGATCCGCTCCATTCTCCTCTCTCCGATCCCGGCTTTCTCGATCCCGCGCGACACCTCGCAAAACTCAGAACGCCGCCTCCACGCCATCGGACGCGGGGCGGATGCCGCTCTACCCTGGGATATAGGACAGATCCTCTCGCTTGAACGAACCGAGCGTTTCGCCCAGGCGCACGAGAATCTCTCCGCCGTCGGTTCCGGCGGGCGATTCGACGATGCCTTCCTGCCCGATGCCGAGCACGCCGGCAAGCTCTTGCGGGACCGATCGGAGCCGGACGCGATGGCCGGCACGGAGATCCATCCAGCATCCGGGGCACTCGAGGAGCGGCACCCCGTCCGCGTCACGCTCGCGGACGTGTTCCCGCTCCCACTCTTCCAGCGACGGAGTCTTCACCAGGAGATGGTACAGATCCTGGCAGACCGGACAGCGGATGTAGGGCATGGGATCTACAGGTCGGATCGTGAGCCGCTCGAATTCCACGAGATCGGAGGGCTTGCCGTACTCGTCCAACCAGGCGGCCTGACGCAAAGCTCACCTGCCGGTTTCATCCGCGACTAACCATCGAGCGACGGAACCGCGCTGCAGATCTGTTCGGCCATCGTGCAACCCCAGTCGATCTCCAGTGATCAGCGTCTTGAAAGGCGTGGGACAGAGCTACGCCCTGTGCACCGGGTAGCGCAGGTGTGTAACGCCGACGCCCGGGATCACCGAGGGGTTGCCGAGGACGGCCGGCGTGCCGGCGAGGTGGTCGAAGAGTCGCACTCCGGAGCCAAGAAGAACCGCCGCGATGTCGACGTGGATTTCGTCGAGGAGGCCGGCATTCAGGCACTGCTGGATGGTGTCGGCGCCGTGGACCCCGACGGACTTCCCGGCGGCGGCGGCTTTGGCCTGGCTCACGGCGCTTTCGATGCCGTCGGTCACGAACCGGACCGTCGAGTCGGGTCGCGGCCATCCGGCGGGGACGTGGTGGGTAAGTACGAATGCCGGTCCCCAGGCGTGGTTTCCGCCCCAGCCGTGGGCGACCTCGAAGGTGCGCCGGCCGGTGAGCACGGCGCCAAGTTCGGACCAGAGACCGCGAAGGTGCTCGGCGCTCGGCCCGGACACCTTGAACGTCATGGGCTCCGACCCCCCGGTGTGGAATTCGACGTCCCCCGAGGTGAAGTACCAGTCGAACACTTCGGCCACGCCATCCTGGAGGTCGGCGACGTAGCCGTCGAGCGACATGGACATGATGGCGACAACCTTCGACATCGCGATGTTCCTTTCGAGGAGTGGAGACTGCGTTCAGGGGATCGCCCTGTCCTCCCGGATCATCCCCCCCTACAATCAGTGGTCAGGGGTGCGGGGCCGGCGCGCAGTCCTTTCGTCCGGCGAAATCATGGGCGGCCCCGCATCCCCCTGCAGCCGATCGTCGGGCCGTGCGCGGAGAAAACGGAGAACTGCGGCCAGGTGCAGTTCTCCGTTCTTGAATTGGCAGTGGTTGCTACCGCCCCGCCCGACCGTGGTCGGGGCGGGGCGCCTGCCTCACTCCTGGCAGCCGCCGCCGCACGTCTGGACGCCGCCGCACTGCGTGGCGCCGCCGCCCGAGACCTGGCAGCCGCCGCCGCACGTCTGGACGCCGCCGCACTGCGTGGCACCGCCACCCGAGACCTGGCAGCCGCCGCCGCACGTCTGGACGCCGCCGCACTGCGTGGCACCCCCGCCGGAGACCTTGTCCTGCTCGCCGTAAACGGTGCCTTCCCCGTTGCCCAGCCACGAGGTATGGAAGGAGTCCACCTCCAGCGCGTCCAGGTCCAGCCTCAGCTTCTTCATGATTTTCCTCCGGATGATGGGGTGAAGTGGCACCGCCGATCGATAGAACCGGCGGCGGAAGATGCTCGGCTCCGATTCGAAAAGCAATGAAACATGTGGGGAGGGCAAGAGGCTGAGAGGAAACAGGACGGCGGAGGCAGGAGTGCACGGATCAAAACGTCGCCTCCACGCCGAACGCCGGCAGCGTGGGGAACATGCTGATGCCGGAGCGGGTCGCCGGGGTGCGGTCGTAGTCGTAGAAGTAGAAGAGGACGTTGCGCCTGTTGGTCGCGTTCAGGACCTGCAGGTAGGGGGTGAGCGTGCCCCAGTGGCGGCGCCAGGTGCGGCGCAGCGTCAGGTCCAGGCGCTGGTAGGCGGGGTAGCGCTCGCGGTTGCGCTCGCCGGGGACGATGTAGAGCGGGACCTCGGGGTCGTCGCCCACCGGGCGCGGCAGGCGGTAGCCGCCGCCCACCACGTCGGTCTCGAAGCCCACGAAGGCCGCCACCGGCCGCGTGTACGGCACCCCCGAGCCGTAGTTGAGCCGCATCCCCGCCTCGATCCTCCCGGGCAGTTGATACTGCGCCACCACGTCCAGGTCCACCCGCCGGTCGAACACGGGCGGAAAGGTCACCTCCCGCGGCACCCCGTCGATCCCCGCCGCCAGCGGGTCGGGGAAGGTGCGCTCGGCCTTCAGCAGCGAGAGCGTGGCCCACCCGGTGAGCCGCCCCGTGCCGCGGCGCACCATCAGGTCCAGCCCGTACGACCAGCCGTCGCCCCGCAGCAGGTCGTCGGCGGGGTCGTTGGGGTCGTCGGCCACGTTGAAGTCCACCACCCCCTCGTACTTCCGGTAGTACGCCTCGGCCGAGGCGTACCAGCGCTCGCCCCAGTACTTCTCCAGGCCGAGCTGCACCTGGTCGCTCACCAGCGCCGGCACGCTGGCGTCGCTGGTCACCCAGTTGTCGTTGGAGACGGGGAGCGACTCGTCGCGGAGCGAGTGCACGAACTGCACGTAGCGGCCCACGGCCAGCTTGGCCGCCGCGTCGCGCTCGGCGCCGAAGAAGCGCTTGACCGCCAGCCGCGGCGAGAGGTGCGCGCGGGTGCTTTCGCCGGCGTGCCAGGCGTCGGCGCGCAGCCCCGGCTCCACGATCCACGCCGGGTCCGGCTGCCAGCGCACCTGCGCGAAGCCGCCGGTCAGCACCCCGTCTTCCGCGCCCTCGAAGAACGTGGTCCCCCCCGCCTCGCCCAGGTTGCGGTAGCGGGTCCGCGACGCCTCGCCGCCCACCTTCACCGTGAGCGCGCTCCCCAGCGAGCGGCCCGCGTCGGCGCGCAGGGTGAGCTGCTCGATGCGCGAGACGAAGCGCGTGTCGGAGAAGTCGACGAAGCCGAGCGACTCGCGGTAGCGCGAGAGGCCCAGGGAGGCGGTGCCCACCCAGGCGCCCAGCGGCTGCTCCCAGCGCACGCCGGCCACGTCGTTCCCCCAGTTCCAGCGGATGCGCAGCACGCTCCCCTCCTCCTCGTCGAGCCCCGGCGCGTCGAAGTCGGAGAGGTCGAGCACGTCCTCGCCCGTGTACCCCACCAGCCGCACCCGCCCGCCGCCCCTGGTCCCCAGCGTCACGCTCCCCTGCAGGTCGGTGAGGTGGTAGGGGAAGTCGACCACGGGCTTGAGCACGACGTCGAAGTACGAGCGCCGACCCGACACCAGCCAGCTCCCTTCGCCGCCGCCCAGCGCGCCGGCCACGCCGCCGGGGAGGTTGCCGTGCAGCGCCACGCGGCTGGCCAGGAGCGACACGCCGGCCTCGGCGCCGAAGCCCTCGGGCCCGCCGCCGGGCTTCGTCTCCACGGAGAGCACCGAGGAGACGCGCCCGCCGTACTCCGCGCCGAAGCCGCCGGCCAGCAGCTCGGCGCGGGCGATGGCGTCGGAGTTGAAGACGCTGAAGAGGCCGCCCAGGTGGAAGGGGTTGTAGATCGGGAAGCCGTCCAGGAGGATCAGGTTCTGGTCGGCCGAGCCGCCGCGCACGTGGAAGGCGCTGGAGAAGTCGGAGGTGGAGACCACGCCGGGGAGGACCTCGACGGCGCGCAGCACGTCGGCCTCGCCGAGCCCGGGGAGGATCTTCAGCTCGCGCCCCTCGATCACCCGCGTGGTGACGCCGGCCTCGGTCTCGAAGCGCGTGCGCTCGCGCTGGGTGTCGCGCCGCCCGGTGGCCTGCAGCGGGTCGAGCGCGACGGTCTCCTCCTCCAGCCGCAGGTCCACGCGCGCCTCCGCCCCGGCCGCGACCGCCGCCTCGCGCTCGGCGGCGTTGAAGCCGATCCGGCTCGCCCGGACGGCGTAGCGCCCCGCCGGGAGCCGGGCGATGCGCCAGGCGCCCCCCGCGTCGGTGCGGGCGCGGCGCGCCTCGCCGCCTTCCGCGGGGGTCGCCGTCACCGTGGCGCCCTCGACGGGGCCGCCGGAGGCGCCGGTGACGCGTCCGGCGAGCGTCCCCGTCCCCTGCGCCGCCGCCGGCCGGGCGAGCGCGAAGACGAGCAGCAGCGCAGGGGCGAGCCGCGCGAGCGGTGGGCGGACGGGGCACTTCATCTCGGAGTCCACGAATCAGCGTGCGAGCTGGTCTCTTGAAATTTCACACAGAGGGCACAGAGGACACGGAGAGAACTTCGCTTCGCGCTCGCTGTTCCTCTGTGTTCCTCTGTGTTTCTCTGTGTCCTCTGTGTGAGTCCAGCAGTTCACCGGGCCGCGTATGCATCCGAAGTGCGGGACGAAAGACGATCGATTCATCCCGGGCCGGGCGGGCGTTCCCTTGACGCGGCGGGGGGACGGCGGAGAGTTTGACGCTCCCGTGCCGCCCCGAGCCCGTACACAAACGTCGCATGCCGCCGATCCGGACACCAGACGTACCCCGCGGGCCGCCCGCGCGCGCGGCCGTCCGGGCGGGGCGGGGGGGCGGCGGATGAGGGCCGACACCTTCGCCCGCCTGGTGACGCTGGAGGCGCTGGTGGACGCCGAGGTGGGCTACTGGCTGGAGTTCCACCCGGCCTCGATGGACCGCTTCCGCGAGACGCTGGTGGCGCGCATCAGCGACCTGGTGGACGAGATCGACGCGCTGGACGCGGTGGCGGCGGCGCGGGTCTACGACGCGGTGGTCGACTTCCTGGCCGAGCTGCCCGACGACGCCCCGGGGTTCGTGGAGGCGGCGCTGCGCTTCAAGCGCCAGGTGGACGGGCTGGCCGACCGGGCCATGCCCCCGCGCGACCTGGACGACCCGCCCACCTGGGCGGTGGTGCTCGACGAGCTGCTGGACGAGCTACTGGAGGAGTACCCCCGCGCGGTGCTGGGCCCCGACGAGGTGGACCCGCGCGGCTACCTGCGGGTGCGGCACCTGCTCTGGCGCGCCCGCGACGCGGCGGGGAAGCTGGCGCGCGGCGCGGGCCCCGAGCGGCGCCGGGCGCTGCGCGACGGGATGGACCGGCTGGCCTTCGCGGTGATGAACCAGCGGCCGCCGCTGGAGGTGCTGGAGCCGCTGGCCCTGGCCCCGCAGCGGATCGCGCGGCGGCACCGGCCGTCGGGGATCACCCGCATCGGGGCCTTCGTGGTGGGCCAGCTGCTGAGCCGCCGCGGGCGCGAGCCGCGACAGCCGTGAGTGCGAAGTGCGAAGTGCGAAGTGCGAAGTGCGAAAGTGCGAAAGTGCGAAAGTGCGAAAGTGCGAAAGTGCGAAGTGCGAAAGTGCGAAAGTGCGAGAGTGCGAGAGTGCGAGAGTGCGAAAGTGCGGTTGAGAACGGCGAGCCGGACGTGGTGCTCGCCGCCGTCCCGAGGCTACTGAACGGAAGGACAGACGAATGAGCGGCGAGCGGCGCCTGGTGAGCATCCGCCGGTACGTCCCCCCCGACGCCCGCGAGGACTACGCGGAGGGGTGGGCGGCGCTGCACGCGGCGGCCACCGCCCGCGGCGCGCACGCATGGACCTTCCTGTCGGCGGACGTGCCCGACGTGTTCCTGGAGTTCCTCGAGTTCGGCCCCGACAGCGACATCCGCGCCGACGCCGACACGCTGGCGGCCATCAAGGCGCTGCACGAGCGCTTCGGCGAGCCCTACCCGGCGCCGAAGACCATCGAGGAGTGGGTGGCGATCCCCTGGCCGCCGGTGCCGGCGGGGTGAGGGGCTTCTCAGGGGCTGGCCTCGGGGCAAAGGCGGCTGAAGCCGCGGCAACAACCGCAGAAAGCCTCGCCGACGAGATCGGTGCGGACGCGAGGTCGGTGAGGGCGAGGCTTCAACCGCACGCGGGCGCCGGCATCGGTGCGGAGGGGGCGATCACACGGATGTCATCCCGAGGGGAGCGGTAGCGACCCGAGGGATCTACTCGACGGTTCTGGAGGACGGCGATTCGAGCAGATGCTGACGCCTGGTTCTCATTCCCGTTTTTCGCCGTGACACTCTGACCGGGATCGACATGGAAGACCGCGACCGCCTGCTGCGCCTGCTGCTGGAGCGCTCGTTCCGGGTGGGGGACTTCGTGCTCTCGTCGGGGGCGCGCAGCCGCTTCTACGTGGACGCGCGCACCACCACCACGCACGCGGAAGGGCAGGCGCTCGTCGGCCGGCTGGGGCTGGCGGCGATCCGAGCGGCGGGGTGGGGGCCCGCGGCGGCGGGGGGGCTGACCATGGGCGCGGACCCGGTGGCGTACGCCATCGCGCACGCGTCGTGGCTGGCGGGCGACCCGGTGCACGCCTTCACGGTGCGCAAGGAGCCCAAGGCGCACGGGGCGGGGAAGCGCATCGAGGGGTGCTTCGCGGCGGGCGACGCCGTGGTGGTGGTCGAGGACGTGATCACCACCGGCGGGAGCGCGCTGAAGGCGGTGCAGGCGGTGGAGGCGGAGGGCGGGACGGTGCTGGGAGTGCTGGCCGTGCTGGACCGCAAGGAGGGCGGCCGCGCGGCGATCGAGGCGGCGGGCTACCCGGTGCGCGCGCTCTTCACCGTCTCCGAGCTGTTCGCGGCGATGGAGGACGCGCCGGACGCGTGACGCGGCGCAAGCCCTCGGCGCTCGATGGGGTTTGTTGTTGAAGCCTCGCGGGGGTTTGCGAGGCTTTCCGTGGTTCCAGCGGGTGTCTTCAGGCACTCGCGGCGTCGAACGAGAAAGGCTCCCCGGAGCGGTCCGGGAGCCTTCGTCATTGCAGCCGGGAGGCGGCTCGCTGGCCGTTGCGGCGGGCGGCGTCGCGGGTGAGGCGGCGCAGGTCGGCCTCGGCGGCGATGTAGCCGAAGGGGGCCCAGTTCTCGGCCGAGGTCACCCGCCAGAAGACCTCCTCGGCGTCCTGCACCCGCCCGTTCACCAGGTACCAGTTCCCCACCCCGTACCCCTGCGTGGCCACGTCCAGCGAGGCCCTCCCGTTAGCGTCCAGCAGCGAGTCGGGCGGCAGCTCGCCCCGGTACATCAGCAGGCGGCGGTGGTACGACTGGTTCTCGATGATGTTCATGTCGCGCCGGATCGGGGCCAGCACCTGGCGGGCCTCCTCGTCGCGCCCCAGCCGCCGCAGGCTCATGTACAGCCAGTCGCTGGCGGCCACGGTGTTGTCGTCGTTCTTCGCCAGCCGCAGGTCTTCGCGGAAGGCGCTGGCGGCGCGCGCGAACTCGCCGCGCAGGTAGTAGGCGAGCCCCAGGTGGTACCAGATGTTGCCCTGCAGGGTGGTGAGCGGGACGTTCTGCGCGTTGGGGAGCCCGTCGGGCTCCACCTGGTCGGGGCGGTTGCGCGTGAGGCGCACGGCGGTGCGCAGGTCCTTCACGGCGCGGTCGAACTTGCGCAGCGTGATCCAGCGGTGGCCGCGGTGGCGGTACATCCGCGCGTCGGACGGGTGCTTCTTGATCCCCTCGCTGAAGACCTGGATGGCCTCGCGGTAGCGCCCCAGGTACGCCAGCCGCCGGCCCAGCCAGATGATGGCGTCGGCGTCGTTGGGGTTGGCCTCGTAGGCGGCGCGCGCCTCGGCCAGCTGCTGCTCGTAGCGCTGGCGGGTCTCCAGCGGCAGCTCGGGCGGATAGAGCGGCTGCCCGAAGAGAGAGACGGCCTCGGGGCGCCCCACCGGGCCGGGGTCGCGCCGCACCGGCGGGACGCACGACGCGACCAGCCCCAGCACGGCGAGCGCGAGCGGGGCGAGCCTGCGTGGCAGGAGGCGCGGGCACGGGGGAACGTGGGTCATGCGCGCTGTGGCGGGCGGGCGGCGGCAGGGTGCGCCGCGCCCGTCCGGCGGTGGGCCAGGTGCGCCGCGGCCGGAACGCTCCGGCCGCGGCGAGAAACCGTACCGTCGTTCAGGATAGGGTGTTTCGCGGGAAAAGAAAAGGGCGCGGTGCCTCGCGGCGGCCCCGCGCCCCGCCCGCGTCCCCGCTCTGCGCGCCTACCAGCGGCGGCCACTGGCGACGGGGACGCGCATGGGGATGGAGGTCTGGCTGGCCACGGGGAAGCCGTCGTCCAGGGCGGGGGCGAACTGCATGGCGCGCACCTGGTTCAGTAGCAGCGCCTCCCAGTTGCCGCGGTAGAGGCTCCTCTCCACCCGGGCGTCGGTGACCACGCCCCCCTCGTCGAGCCACACGCGCACCCACACCAGCCCCGGGTCCACGGGCGTGGCCGAGGACAGCGGCGACGCGGCGCTCGAGCGCACGTCGAAGCCGCCGGCGGCCACGCGGTACTCGTAGTCGGTGGGGACGGGGCGGCACTCCTCGCGGCGGCCCACGCGCAGCACGGGCGCCTGCCCCAGGTCCACGCGCAGGCGCACCCCCCACTCCTCGCGCGCGGACGCCGCCTGGCGGCGGTGGGCGAAGACGAGCTTCTGGAGCGTGTCGGCCAGCTCGGGCGTCACGTCGTGCTCGATGACGGCGCGGCGGACGTTGGTCCCGGCGGTGTCGTAGCGCATGGAGAACAGCACGTAGCCGGCGGGGCGCCCGGCCGACTCCCAGAGCCGGGCCGCTTCGGCCGAGAACGTCTGCGCGTCGACCAGCTCCGCGGCCTCGGGGAGCTGCTCCGGGGTGGGGGCCGCGCGGCAGGCGCGCTGGCTCGGGGCGGGCCGCTCGGAAAGGAGGAGCGGCGAGCGGCCGGGCTGTCCCCGCGAGGCGCAGCCGGCGAGGCCGGCCGCGGCGAGGAGGACGACGAGGATCGGGAGCCGGCGCGTGGGGGACATGGCGGTGCCGGGGAAGCGGGTTGCCACGCCTGGGCGCCGCCGCGTGGCGGCGCCGTAACCTCTCCGTCGAATCTTAATCGCGCCGCGCCGCGGGTGCCACGGGTGCGTGCGTGGACGAAACAACCTGGACTCACACAGAGGACACGGAGGACACAGAGAGAACACATCTCCTCCCTCGCCGTTCCTCCGTGTCCTCCGTGTCCTCTGTGAGATTTCAGGATTCGGCGGCGGAAGAGGCGCCCGGGGCACTCGCGCCATCCCGTTTCGCATCGCATTTTGTCCGCGCGCGGCGAGGGGCCCGCCGCCGCGCCGATCCCGCCGGACGCGTCGCACCCGCGGGCCCGGACCTCAAACGAAGTGCAGGAGGCTGTATGAGATCCACCTTCATCCGGGGAGGCCTCGCCGCCCTGGCCCTGCTGGCCGCCGGGGCGCCCGCCGCGGCGCAGGGGGCGGCCGCGGCGGGGCGGATCCAGTTCGAGGACTACCGTCTCCCGAACGGGCTGCGGGTGCTCCTGGCGCCCGACCCCGCCAGCCCCGTGGTGGCCGTGAACGTCTGGTACGACGTGGGCTCGCGCGACGAGAAGCCCGGGCGCACCGGCTTCGCCCACCTCTTCGAGCACATGATGTACCAGGGGTCGGCCAACCTGGGGAAGGGCGAGCACATGCAGCTGCTGGAGCGCGCCGGCGCCGCCTTCTACAACGGCACCACCAGCGCCGACCGCACCGCCTACTTCCAGACGCTGCCCGCCCACCGCCTGAACCTGGGGCTCTGGCTGGAGGCCGACCGCATGCGCAGCCTGGCGGTGACGTCGGAGAACTTCGAGAACCAGCGCGAGGTGGTGAAGGAGGAGAAGCGCCAGCGGGTCGACAACGCGCCGTACTTCCCCGCCGTGTGGGCGAGCCTCTCCGAGATCCCCTACAACGCCGAGACCTGCTTCGGCTACTCGCACACGGCCATCGGCTCCATGGAGGACCTGAACGCCGCCACGGTCGACGACGCGCGGGCGTTCCACTCCACCTACTACCGCCCCAACAACGCCACCCTGGTGGTGGCCGGCGGCTTCGACCCCGCCGAGGCGCGGCGGCTCGTGCAGCAGTACTTCGCCGACATCCCGGCCGGGCCCGCGCCGCCGCGCAACACCTGCGCGCAGCCGTTCGCCAAGCTCCCCGCCGAGCGCACCTTCCAGGACCGCAACGCCCAGCTCCCGGCGATCGTGGCCGTCTACGGGGTCCCGGGCGCCGACTCGCCCGACTTCGCGGCGGTGCGGCTCCTCAACACCATCCTGGCCGAGGGCGAGAGCAGCCGGCTGAACGAGCGGCTGGTCAAGCGCGAGCGCGCCGCCAGCCAGATCGTCCCCTTCTTCGACGAGCGGCGCGGGCCCTCGCTGGCGCTGTACTGGATCGTGGCCAACCAGGGCGTGGGCGCCGACCGGCTGAAGGCGCTCCTGGAGGAGGAGGTGGCGCGCATCCGCGACCAGGGGGTGAGCGCCGCCGAGCTGGAGAAGGCGAAGAACCAGCTCCGCGCCGCCACCGTGCTGGAGCGCGAGACCGCCCACGGGGTGGCCGACGCCCTCCAGTACGCCGTGCACTTCCGGGGCGACCCCGCGTACGTGAACCGCAGCCTGGAAGCCCCCATGGCCGTCACCGCCGCCGACGTGCAGCGGGTGGCCCGGCAGTACTTCGCCCCGAACAACCGCGCCCTGGCCATCGTGCAGCCGGCCGCCGCCGCCCCGCAGGGAGGTGCCCGATGAACGCGAACCGCACCGCCCGCCGCGCCCTGGCCTTCGCACTGGCGACGGCCGCCCTGGCCGCCGCGCCCGCCGCGGCCCAGAAGCAGCCGCCGCCGGCGCCGATGCCGGCGCGCCCGCTCTCGTTCCCCGCGTTCCGCGAGACGCAGCTCCCCAACGGGATGACGCTGATCGTGGTGGAGAACCACCGCACCCCGGTGGCGAGCCTCACCCTGCTGGTGCGCTCGGGGACCGCCACCGTCCCCGCGGCGAAGGCCGGCACCGCCCACCTGGTGGCGGAGGTGCTCACCAAGGGGACCGCCACCCGCACCGCCCAGCAGATCGCCGGGCAGATCGAGGGGGCCGGCGGCTCGCTCAGCGGCTTCACCGCCGACGACTACACCGGCGTCTCGGCCACCATCCTCTCCGACCGGCTCCCGCTGGCCTTCGAGCTGGTGGCCGACGCGGCGCTCCACCCCACCTTCCCCCAGGACGAGGTGGAGACGGCGCGCCAGCAGATGCTCTCGCAGCTGCAGGCGCAGATGGGCCAGCCGGGCTTCCTGGCGTCGCGCCGCTTCTACCGCGAGGTCTACGGCGCCCACCCGTACGGGATCCTGCGCAGCCCGGAGACGGTCCAGGCGGTCACGCAGCAGGACCTGCGCGACTGGCACGCCCGCCACTTCAAGGCCGGCAACGCGCTCCTGGTGGTGGCGGGCGACGTGACCCCCGCGTGGGCCGAGGAGCTCGCGCGGCAGTACTTCGGCGGCTGGGAGCGCGGCGGCGTGGCGAGGCCCTCCTTCCCGGCGCTCCCCGCGCGCGAGAAGGCCGGCATCACCCTGGTGCACCGCCCCGGCTCGGTGCAGTCGACGCTCCTGGTGGGCAACCCGGGGATCCGCGCCGGCGACCCCGACTACTACGCCGTGCAGGTGATGAGCCGGCTCCTGGGCGGCGGCTCCGACTCGCGCCTCTTCCAGATCCTGCGCGAGCAGCGCGGCTGGACGTACGGCGCCTACTCGCTGGTGGACCGCCCGCTCGACACCGGCATCTTCCTGGCGCAGGCCGACGTGCGCACCGAGGTCACCGACAGCGCGCTCGCGGAGCTGCTCGTCCAGCTGCGCCGCCTGCGCGACCAGCCCGTGCCGGCCCAGGAGCTGGAGGGTGCCAAGAGCTACCTGGTGGGCTCGTTCCCGGTGAACATCCAGACGGCCGGCCAGGTGGCGTCGCAGGTGGCCACCACGCGGATCCTGGGGCTGCCGATCGAGGACCTGCTGCAGTACAACCAGCGCATCTCGGCCGTGACCGCCGCCGACGTGCAGCGGGTGGCGCGCAAGTTCGTGACTCCCGACCAGGGGGTGATCGTGGTGGTGGGCGACGCCGCGCGGGTGCTGGGCCCGCTGGAGCGGATCGCCCCGGTGACGCTGGTGGACGTGCAGGGCGCCCCGCTGGAGAGGAGCGCCCTGGAGGTGCGCGCCTCCACCGAGCGCTTCGACTACGCGCGGGTGGCGCCCTCCACCCTCACCTACCAGGTCTCCTTCCAGGGGAACCCCGTCGGCTCGCAGACGGTGGTGCTCGTGAAGGACGGCGCCGGGTGGACGCGCACCAGCACGGGGCAGCTGGGGCCGCTCAAGCAGACGCTGGTGACGAAGTTCGGCCCCGGCTTCGCGCCCGTGTCGCACACCGAGACGGTCGAGGGGCCGCTGACCGGGAACTCCTCGGTGACGCTGGAGGGCGGGCGCTTCCGGGGCGAGGCGAAGCGCCCGGCGCAGATGGGCGGCGACAAGACCTTCGACGTGGAGGCGCCCGCCGGCGCGGTGCTGGAGGGGATGGACGAGGTGATGCTGGCCGTGGCTGAGCTGGCCGCGGGGAAGACGATCACGATCCCGCAGTTCAACATGGGGAGCGGGAGCGTGGCCCCGGTCACCTTCCGGGTGACGGGCGTGGAATCGGTGACGGTCCCGGCGGGCACCTTCCCGGCATTCAAGGTGGAGGTGGCCGGCCGCCAGCAGCCGATGGTGATGTGGCTGCGTCAGGAGGCGCCGCACATCCCGGTGAAGTACGAGCTCACCGGCCAGCCCGTCGTCATCCAGCTCCAGTCGGTGCAGTGAGCTGACGGCTCGTCGTCTCGACGGAAAGGGCCGGCGCGCCAGGATCTGGTGCGCCGGCCCTTCCCGTTGATGCGTCCGCCGGGGAACAAGACCGAGTTCGGATGGCTATGGGTTTTCGCTGTCGTTCTGAGGCCCGGTCACACCGAACCGGCACCTGCACGAATGACGGCAGGGCCGAAGAATCTTCTCACCTCGCCAGGTGGGTCGGGCGCGGTAGCGACGCCCATGCCCGCTCGCCTCATCACCCGGTGTTATCCGGTTCGATGTGAAACCTCGCCCGGACTTTCGTGCGTACGGGCGCGCCATGGACACTCTCGGCTGGTTCCACACCGCGGCGGCCGTGACCGCCCTGGCCTCGGGCGCGGCCGTGCTGACGCGCCGCAAGGGCACGCGCAGCCACCGCCGCGTCGGGTGGGTGTACGCGGCGAGCATGCTGGCGCTCAACGCGTCGGCGCTGCTCATCTACCGCCTGTTCGGGGGATTTGGACCCTTCCACGCGGCGGCGCTGGTCAGCCTGGCCACGCTGCTCGGCGGGATGATCCCGGCCGTACGGCGCAGGCCCGCCCACTGGTACGAGCACCACTACCGCTTCATGACCTGGTCGTACGTCGGGCTCCTGGCGGCGGCGGTGTCGGAGGTGGGGACGCGCGTTCCGGGCGCGCGGTTCTGGTGGGCGGTGCTCGTGGGGACGGCGGCCGTCATCGGCGTCGGCGCCACGCTCATCCGCCGCCGCGAGGCGCCGCTGCTGGCTCCCTTCCGCGCCGCCGCCGCGCGCCGCGCCGCCCGGAACGCGTCAGCCTGACGGGCGCCGGATCGGCGTGAGTCACGTCCGCGCCTACCACTCGCAGCCCCTGTCGCTCCGGTAGCCGCTCGTGCGGTTCGGCAGGAAGACCATCCTCGTCAGGTCGTTCAGAAGGCCGGCGATCGAAGGGTCGAGAGACCCGCGTGTGCTCAGTCGCGGAGGATCTCGACGAGCGCGCGCGGGCCGTCGACGCGCAGGCGGTCGCCCGTGCGGACCTCGCGAAAGATCCCCGCGCAGTTCACGACCGCCGGGCGGCCCGCCTCGCGCAGCAGGATCGACGCATGGCTCAGCTCGCCCCCGAGCTCGGCCACCACGCCCAGGACGCGCGGGAAGACCACGGCCCACGAGGGCTCGAGCGCCGGGACCACGAGGATCGCGTCGGGACCCAGCAGGGGCGGCTGGCCCGGAGAGCCGCCCGCGGAGCCCATCAGGAGCGACGTGAGGTCGTCCGCCTTGACCGCTCGCCCTTCGACGAGCGCCGGGACGAGCGCGATGCCTGGAAAGACCCGGCGGCCCGCGGCCTTCGCCTCGGCCTGCTCGACGCCGGCGCACGCCCGCTCGATCTGCTCGCGCGACGCGGTCGGCGGGAGGTCCATTCGGCGCGCCCTCTCGATGCGCCGGCGGCCGGAGAGGGCGGCGGCGCGGAGGTCGGCCGCGGGCGCGAGGTCCGGGCCGCGGAGCAGGAAGACGTCTTCGGGCGCGTCGATCGCGCCCGCCGCCGCGAGGCGGCGCCCTTCCTCGAGGAGGCGCGCCCGGAGGCGCTGCCAGCGGCGCATGAGCTCGTCCCGGAACCACTCGCGCCGCTCGTCCATCCAGTAGAACGGCCGCGCGCCGGGCGTCGCGCGCGCGGGGGGAGCGGGGGCGCCCGCCTTCGCCCCGGCGCGGAGGCCCCCGGCGGCCGCCCCGGCGCTCGCCGCGAGGTCGCGCAGCAGCACCTCGCGCATCTCGCCGAAGCGCGGCCGCGACGGATCGCTCTCGAGCGGCCCGCGATGCCCGAACGCGGCGAGCCACGCGTCGAGCCCGCCCTCGCGCGCCTCCGCCGGGAGCGAGGCGAGCTCGCCGTACCGCTCCATCATCTCCCGCGTGACGACGCGCGCCGCGCCGCGGACTCCGAGCGCCTTCCGGACGCGCGTCACGCCCGACAGCACGCTGTTGATGGCGAAGTTCGTCCGGATCGCGAGCGTCATCGCGGCCACGTTGGCGCCGAAGAGATCCGGGAGCGACGCCGCCGCGTCGATCCGCTCGTCGAGCCCGGCGAGCGCGCGGCGAATGCCCATCACGGTGCGGAGGCACCTCCATTGGAGGAGCAGGAGCACCGGGGCCTTCCGGAGCAGCCGCCGCAGGGTCGCGCGCCGGTCTGCGGCGGGCCCGCCTTCGCCGCCGACCCCCTCGGTCACGAAGGCGCGCGGGAGGCCCCAGTGGTCCATGAGCCGGAAGAAGAACGAGAAGTTCATCCACGCCCGCTCGCCGATCTCCACCGCGTACGCGTCCCGCCACGACGCGACGGCCGGGTCGACCTCGCCGAAGAACGACAGGACCTCGCGCCCCGAGACGCCCAGCACCGAGGCGATCCACGGGCTCGGAGGGTCGCCGAGGATCTCCTTGTGGTTGGCGAGGCTCAGCGTCTCGTTGCGCGCTACGGGGAAGAGCGCCGGGCGCACCTGGAGGAGCACGTAGCCCGCCTCGTCGCGCGCGAACTCGACGTCGATGCCCTCGGTGCCGCCGCGCGCCTCGCGGCCGAAGACCCGGTAGACCCGCGCGAGCCACGCGGACCACGCTTCGCCGCGCGCGAGGTGGCCTCGCGTGACCTCGCCGCGCGCTTGGCCCGACGTGAGACGCTCGTTGCCGCCGGCGGCGGTCGTGCGCTCGTAGTAGAAGCCGTCGAAGAACGCGACGCCCGCCTCGCCGGCCTCGACGAGCGGCTGCGCGAAGACGGCCCCGAGCGGGGCGCCGGCCTCGTCTTTCGGGAGCGCCGCGACGACCTCCGCGAGGGACTGCGGGGCGCGGCCGGGCTCGCGCACCACGAGCGAGAGGAGCTGCCCCGCGTTCGACGTGCGGCGCGTGTCCTCCGTGGGCGAGCCCGAACGGAGGATGAAGGGCCCCCGCGCGATCCCGGGCGGGAGCGCTCCGGCGGACGCGCCTTCGGCCGCGCGGATCCAGAACGTCGTGGGCACGCGGATGCCGGCGGCCTGCGCGCGGCGGAGGTTATCGAGCTTCGGGATCGAGGGGTCCCGGAAGCGGCGAAGCGGTTTCCACGGCATCGGAGAGGGCCCTCACCCAGCCCGGGGGATCGTCGATCATCGGATAGTGGCCCCACGCCGGGAAGAGCCGCACGGGCCACGTCACGCCGAGCGCGGCCTCCGTCCACGCGAGCTCTTTCATGGGCACGACCCGGTCGCGCCCGCCCCACCAGGCCGCGACGTGCCGGAGCGCCTCCGGCCGCGCCGCGAAGTCGGCCTCGAGCCGCCGCAGGAGCTCCGGCGTGAGCCACGCGAAGAAATCGGGGAGCGCGCCGCACCGGGCGTAGCCCTCGAAGAAGCGCGCGCGCATGTCTGAAGCGAGCGGCGCCTGGAAGTGCTTGCGGACGAAGCGCGCCTGGAACAGCGGGGACGCGAACGCGAGGCGGAGGGCGGTCCGGGCGGGCCCCATCCGCAGGACGCGCGGCATGAGGCGGCGCGCGAGGCCCCAGAGCACGGGCGCCTGCAGGAGGAGCGGGACCCCGGCGAGCTCGCCGCGCGCGCGGAGGCAGAGCGCGAGGAGGCCGCCGATCCCCGTCGCGTAGACGAGCGGGCGGCCGGCGCCCTCGTCTTCCCCGCGCGCGCCGGTCCGCGCGCGGATCGACTCCGCGACCGCGGCGAGGAACTCGTCGAGGCTGCCCGCGCGCGGGCGGCCCTCGAAGCCGGGGTAGGGCACGTCGAAGATCGTGAACGGCGGACGCGCGCCAGGTCCCGTGAGCTCGTCGAGGACCCGGCGCGCGGGATCGAGCCGCGCGGCGGCGTGGCCGTTCCCGCCCAGGAAGATCACGCGGGGCACCGCTCGCGGGGGAGGCGGGCCCGTCACGCGCGCGCCGCCGGCGACGAGGGAATCCGCGTGGATCTCGGGCCACGAATGGCTTTTCGGCGGGCGTCGATGGCAGGTCTCCGCGGTGGTGGCAGCGTCGATCCGGTTCTCGTCATCGAGTGCCGTCGCGCCGAAGCCCTTGCGCTGGAGGGTCCCGGGCGCCGTCGAGCTTCACCACGAACATATCGGAATCGTTCGCGCTCGTCAGCAGGCTGCGGCGTAACCGATCGTGCCTCGGAAAAGCCTCTGGCGATGACGTCGCCCGCGCGCTGGAACTGCGTAAGTCACGTCCCCGCGTACCACTCGTAGCCCTTGTCGCTCCAGTAGCCGCCGGTGCGGTTCGGCAGGAAGACGACGCGGGTGAGGTACTTGGTGTTCTTGTAGCCCAGCTTCACCGGCGAGTGCACGCGCGCGGGGGCGCCGTAGTACGAGTTGAGGTAGTGCCCCTCGCGGGCGTAGACCACCAGCGTCTGCGGGTGCAGGGCGCTCTCCAGGTCCCAGCTCTCGTGGTAGCCGTCGTCGAAGCTCTCGAAGTCGACGTACCGGGCGTCGGGCCGGATCCCGGCCAGCTTCGCCAGGGTGCTCACGCGCACGCCGGTGAAGCGGGTGACGGCCGTCCACCCCTCCACGCAGTAGTGGTTCACCCGCTGGGTGACGCCCGGCAGCTTCACCAGGTCGTCCAGCGAGAGGCGCAGGGGGCGCGCGACGGAGCCGGCGACCTCCAGCGCCCAGGTGCCGCGCACGGCCGGGTCCCACACCGGCACCTTCCTGGAGATGAAGTACGCCGGCATGGCGCGCCCGGCCACCTGGCGGCTCTCCGGGTGGTCCATCGCCGTGTGGCGGAAGAGGAAGCGTTCGACGCCCTCGTTGCGCCGCTCGGCCCAGCGCAGGAGCTCGCGCGCACCCTCCGGCCCCTTCGAGTTGCACGCCTCCAGCAGCAGCGCCGAGAGCGACGCGCCACCCAGCGCCAGGAACCTGCGCCTGTCCATCGTCATCCCTCCTCCTCGGCGTCCGCCCCGGCCGCCCTCGCCTCGGCTTCCGCGCGTGCGGGTCCGCGATCTTCCGCCAGATCAGCATCTCCCGAATCCACGATGTCACCCGCGGCGACCGGCACCGGCGCGGCTGGAGAGGTTTCCGCCGGTGGCTCGGCGGCCCGCCTGATCTTGAAGGCCTGCGGGCGGCGGCCGCGCAGGAACGGGCGGGCGTTGAGGGCCTCGGGCGAGCGCGACTCGTCGTAGCCGCCGGTGGTCATGGCGCGCAGCGACTGCGGGTCCACGGCGAAGACCATGAAGACGTGGCCGACGGAGAGCGCCACCAGGGCCAGCATCACCACGAAGTGCCAGTAGCGCGCCCACACGTAGCCGCCGAACAGGTCGGTGAGCGGGGCCAGGGAGACGGGCTTCCAGACGGCGAGCCCGGTGAGCACGGCCAGGATGCCCAGGATCGGCAGGGAGAAGTAGACCAGCTTCTGCAGCGCGTTGTGCTTGCCCTGGCGCGGGTGGTCCCTGCGCACGAAGAGGTAGAACTTGACCATCTCCCACGCGTCGCGCGGGTCGCGCCGGCGCGGCACCAGGTCGCGCCACTCGCCGTGCAGGTAGACGAAGGCCAGGTAGACCAGGCCGTTCAGCGCCAGCACCCACATCATCGCGAAGTGCCAGTTGCGCGCGCCCGCCAGCCACCCGCCGAAGGTGAGCCAGGCCGGGATCGGGGTGCCCTCCCACGGCCAGCAGCAGAACTCCTCGCCCTTGCGCGCGAACTGCGGGTACGCGTTGAAGATGCGCAGCCCGCTCGCGATCATGAGGGTGAGCGCCGCCACGTTCACCCAGTGCGTCGCGCGCACGATCCAGTGGTGGCGGGGCCTGTCCCTGGTTTCGGCCATCGGTCGGGAGAGCGGATGATTGGGGGGATCGGGATCGGCCGGTGAGGTCGCCCGCGGCCGATGAGTGGCCGCCTATCCGAACGAATCACTCGCACGCGGCGCAGGTTCCCGGATGCACCGCGGTTGCCGCACGCCTGCACGCGGCTTACCCTTCGTCACCGCGCGTGGATGGATCGAACGCGAATACGAAACCACCAGCCGCCTGCCTTGCCGGGAGACGCGATGCCGATCGAGGTGTTCACCGAGGAGTGGAGCCGGGCCTGCTGCGAGGGCCTGAACCGCCGCGAGGCGTACCGCACGGCCGCCGCGGGGTGGGAGGGCGCCATCGTGCTGGTCATGGGCGCCGACCCCGCGCAAGGGGTGGAGGCGGACCGCTCGGTGTTCATCGACGCGCACCAGGGCGCCTGCCGCGGCGCGCGCCTGGCCGCGGACGGCGAGGTGGAGACGGCGCCCTTCGTCTTCCGCGCCGACGTGGCCACCTGGAAGCGGCTCCTGGGCGGCGAGGTGGACCCGGTCGCGGCGGTGATGCAGGGGAAGCTGCGGCTGGTGCGCGGCGGCCTGTTCACCGTCGCCAGGTACGCCGGGGCCGCGCGGGAGATGATCGCCGCCGCGGCGGAGGTGGGCGGCACCTTCCCGGAGCCGCGGCCGTCGGCATCGGACGCCACGGAGGCCGGGCCGGTGCCGAGCCCGTCGTGACGAGCGGACGCCGGATCGGGAGCGCCTCGTAGCGAGCGCGGCGACGAGCGCCGGTAGCGAGCGTCCCGTGACGAGCGCCGGGGACGAGCGTCGGTGACGAGCGCCTGAAGACGCTCGCTGGAACCACGGGAAGCCCTTCGGGCTGCGGGGGCTGATTTCGTGCGCACGGCGAGCATTGATGCGGCCGGCGCGGTCGAGGCAGGCCTCGTCCCTATGGAGCAACGCGAGGGCGATTACCCCGCGCCTCGCACTTCGCACCCAGGACTTCGCACTTGAAGCGCCGCGACCTCTTCCGCCTGCCGCTGGCGCACGCGGCCTCCGCGCTCGAGGAGCCGCTGCAGCGCGTGGCGCGCCCCGCGCCGGGCGCCGAGCCGGGGGTGCTCGTCTCCGCCCCCGGCGCCACGCCGCCGCGGGTGACGGTGATCGGCTACGCGCCGCACGAGATGAGCGAGCACGTGGCCGACGACCTGGAGACCGTCCGCCACATGCGCGGGAAGTGGCCCGTGCTCTGGGTGAACGTCGACGGCGTGGGCCACGCCGGGACGGTGCAGCAGATCGGCGACATCTTCTGCCTGCACCGGCTGGCGCTGGAAGACGCCATGCACGTCCCCCAGCGTCCCAAGGCCGACGCGTACGAGGGGCACCTGTTCATCGTCGCGCGGATGGTGCGGCTGGCGCCCCAGCTGGACCTGGAGCAGATCGGGATCTTCCTGGGCCCCGACTTCGTGGTCACCTTCCAGGAGCGCCCCGGCGACCCGCTGGAGCCCGTGCGCGAGCGCATCCGGAGCGGCCACCCGCGCATCCGCTGCTCCGGCCCCGACTACCTGGCGTACGCCATCCTGGACGCCATCCTCGACCACTGCTTCCCCGTCCTGGAGACGTACGCCGACGCGCTGGACGACCTGGAGGACGAGGTGATCGAGCGGCCGCGGCACCACTGCGTGGCGCACCTGCACCTGATCAAGCGCGACCTGATGGCGCTGCGCCGCACCATGTGGCCCCTGCGCGAGGCGCTCGCCACCCTGCTGCGCGAGCCGGGCGAGCTGGTGCGCCCCGAGACGCTCGTGTACCTGCGCGACACGCACGACCACGCCTTCCAGATCCTGGACCTGGTGGAGGCGTACCGCGAGGTGGCCTCCTCGCTCACCGAGCTCTACCTGTCCACGGTGAGCAACCGGATGAACGAGGTGATGAAGGTGCTCACCGTCTTCGCCTCGATCTTCATCCCCCTGGGCTTCCTGACGGGGCTCTACGGGATGAACCTGCGCCACCCCGAGGCGGCGTGGTACTGGGACTGGCCCTTCGCCATCGGGGGGATGCTGCTGGTGGGGATGGGGCTCCTGGCCTTCTTCTGGCGGAGGGGGTGGATCGGTGGGCGCGGCTGACGCGGAGGCTTCCTTCGCCCCCGCCGCGCCGGCCGACGAGGACGTGGTGGTGGCGATGATGCGCGAACTGTACGCGCACGACGGCCTGTACTTCGACGAGGCGCGGGCGCGCACGGCGCTCGCGCGGCTGCTGGCGGACGAGTCGCTGGGCCGCGTGTGGGTGGCGTGGGCGGACGGCGAGCCGGCCGGCTACCTGGTGCTGACGCTGGGCTACAGCCTGGAGTTCGCCGGCCGCGACGCCTTCGTGGACGAGCTGTACCTGCGCGAGCCGTTCCGCGGCGGCGGGCTGGGGCGCCGGGCCATCGCGAAGGCGGTGGAGGCGTGCCGCGAACTGGGCGTCGCGGCGCTGCACCTGGAGGTGGAGCGCGCGAACACCGGCGCGCAGGGCTTCTACCGCCGCCTGGGCTTCCACGACCACGACCGCTACCTGATGACCCGCTGGATCGCCGAGCACGCGCCGCGGGAGTGAGCGAGAGAGATGCGAGGGGATACAGGATGACTACCTCGGGCATGCGGCGCGACCAGGTGGTGAGGGTGCTGCAGGAGCATCGAGCCGAGTGGCAGCAGTTCGACGTGCAGTCGCTCGCGCTGTTCGGCTCGGTGGCGCGTGACGAGGCCACGCCCGAGAGTGACATCGACGTGCTGGTCGAATTCAGGTCCGCTCCGACCTTCGACTCCTACATGGGCCTGAAGATCTACCTGGAAGATCTGCTGGGCAGGCGCGTCGATATCGCCACGCGGAAGATGCTCCGGCCGTGGCTTCGCGAAACCATTGAGCGCGAGGCTCTCCGTGTCGCGTAGCTGGTGGCTGTTCCTGGGCGACATGATTGCTTCCGCGGAGTCGGTCCTCAGCGAGGTCGATGGTCTGACCCGAGAGGAGTTCGACGCGGACGAGAGGGTGCGCAAGATCATCCTGCTCGACCTGCTGACTCTCGGCGAGGCCGCGAAGCACATTCCGGAAGAGGTGCGTGCACGCTATCCGGAAATTACGTGGCGAAAGATCGTGGGACTGCGAGACGTGATCGCCCACAGTTACTACCGGCTGGACGAGGACGTGATCTGGAACATCGCGACGACGATGATGGGGAACCTCAGATCGGTGCTCGTGCAGATCGCCGGTGAAGAGCACCCGGAGGAGCTGGCTGGTGGCGGCTGACGTCACTTCTCCTGTGGGGATGACAGACGCCCCGGCCATGCTGGGAACGCTCCTCCCCGACGTGCGCGTGCCGCCGCCGGGGCCCGAGTCGCGGCGGCTGGGGGGTGAGCTGGCGCGGGTCGAGTCGCCGAACGTCACCTACCTGGCGGACGACTTCCCCGTGTTCTGGGCCGAGGCGCGGGGCGCCAACGTGCGCGACGTGGACGGCAACGTCTACGTGGACCTCACCGCCGCCTTCGCCGTGGCCGGGCCGGGGCACGCCCACCCGCGCATCGTGGCCGCCGTGCGCGAGCAGGCGGGGCGGCTGCTGCACGGGATGGGCGACGTGCACCCGCCCGCCGTCAAGGTCGACCTCCTGCGCGCGCTCGCCGAAGTGGCGCCCGGCGGCCTCACCCGTGCCGTGCTCGCCAGCTCCGGCGCCGAGGCGGTGGAGGCGGCGCTCAAGACGGCGGCCGTTGCCACGGGGCGGCCGCGCGTGCTTGCGTTCCACGGCTCGTACCACGGCCTCACCTACGGCGCGCTCTCCGTCTCCGGCCGCGAGGACTTCCGCGCTCCCTTCGCCGCGCAGCTCCCGCCGATCGCCGTCTTCGCGCCGTACCCGTACCCGTACCGCTCCCCCTTCGGGCGCGACCCCAACGAGGTGGGAGCGGCCACCCTGCGCTGGGTCGAGCACCTGCTCGACGCGCCGGGCACCGCCTCGGAGGGGATCGGCGCCGTCGTCGTGGAGCCGATCCAGGGCCGCGGCGGCGACGTGGTGCCGCCCGACGGCTTCCTCCCGGGGCTGCGCCGCATCTGCGACGAGCGCGGACTGCTGCTGGTCTTCGACGAGGTCTACACCGGCTTCGGGCGCACCGGGCGCTGGTTCGCCGGCGAGCACTGGGGCGTGACCCCCGACCTGCTGGTGGTGGGGAAGGGGATGACAGGCGGGCTCCCCTTCGCCGCCTGCATCGGCACCGAGGCGGCGATGGGCGCCTGGCCCCGCTCCCGCGGCGAGGCCATCCACACCTCCACCTTCCTGGGCCACCCGCTGGGCTGCGCCGCCGCGCTCGCCTCCATCCGGGTGCTGCGCGAGGAGCGGCTGGTGGAGCGCTCCGCCGGGCTGGGCGCGCGCATCAAGGCCCGCCTGGAGGAGATGACGGCCGACCACCCCCGCGTCGGCGAGGTGCGCGGCCGGGGGATGATGATCGGCGTCGAGCTGGTGCGCGACCGGGAGAGCCGGATCCCAGCACCCGAGCTGGCCGGCCGCGTCGTGGTCGAGTCGCTGCGGCGCGGCGTGCTCACCCTGGGCGGCGGCATCCACGGCAACGTCCTCTCCCTCTCCCCGCCCTTCGTCCTCACCGACGAGCAGGCCGACGCCGCCCTCGACGTCCTCGGCGGGATTCTCGACGAGATGCGCTGATACAAACCTGGAAAACAACAGGGCCTCACACGGAGTCAACGGAGTCAACAGAGAAAACCCTCCGTTAACTCCGTTGACTCCGTGTGAGATATTTGGTTGGAGATCTTGAGTACCGATCTACCGATCAACGTTCGGCAAAGGGAATCACTCCACCCCCACCGCCTCGCCCGTCTGCACCCGCCAGAGCGCCGCGTACGTCCCGTCCGCCGCCAGCAGCTCCTCGTGCGTGCCGTGCTCCACGATCTCGCCGCGGTCCATCACGTAGATGCGATGCGCGTTGCGGACGGTGGAGAGCCGGTGCGCGATGGCGATGGTCGTCCGCCCCCGGCTGATGTGCTCCAGCGAGCGCTGGATGGCGGCCTCCGTCTCGTTGTCCACGGCGCTCGTCGCCTCGTCCAGCACCAGCACCGGCGGGTCCTTGAGGATGGCGCGGGCGATGGCGAGCCTCTGCCGCTGCCCGCCCGAGAGCTTCTGCCCCCGCTCGCCCACCACCGTGTCGTACCCCCGCGGCAGCGCGGCCACGAAGTCGTGCGCCTCCGCCAGCTTCGCCGCGCGCACCACCTCCTCGTCCGTGGCGCCGAACGACCCGTAGGCGATGTTCTCGCGCACGGTGCCGTGGAAGAGGAACACGTCCTGGCTCACCAGCCCGACCGCCCGCCGCAGGTCGCCCAGGCGGATCTCGCGCACGTCCGTCCCGTCCAGCGCGACCCTCCCGGACCCGATCTCGTAGAGGCGCAGCAGCAGCTTCACCAGCGTGCTCTTCCCCGAGCCCGTGGGTCCGACCACCGCGGTCGTCTCCCCCGCGGGGATGCGCAGCGAGAAGCCGCGCAGGACGGGCGGGCGGTCGCGGTAGGCGAAGGTGACGTCCCTCAGCTCCACCTCGCCGCGCACCCGCTCCACCGGCAGCGCGCGGTCGCCGGGGTGCGCCTCGACCGGGGTGTCGAGCAGCGCCATGATGCGCGTGGTGGACGCCATCGCCCGCTGGTAGAGGTCCAGCGTCTCGCCCAGCCGGGTGAGCGGCCACAGCAGGCGCTGGGTGATGAACACCAGGAACGAGTACGTCCCCACCGCCAGCTCGCCGTCCAGCACCTGTAGCCCGCCGAACACCAGCGTCCCCGTGAAGCCGACCAGGATCAGGATGCGGATCAGCGGAACGAACGCCGCGCTCAGCGCGATGGCGTGGCGGTTGGCGGCGCGGTACGCCTGGCTCTCGGCGGCCACCCGCGCCTTCTCGTGCTCCTCGGCCGCGTACGCCTTGATGGTGGTGATCCCGCTCAGGTTGTTCGCCAGCCGCCCCGCGAGCTCGCCCGCCCGCTCGCGCACGGCCGCGTAGCGGGGCTCCAGCCGCCGCTGGAAGGCGATCGAGCCCCACACCACGAACGGCATCGGCAGCATCGCCATCCACGCCACCTCGGGGGCGGCGACGAAGAAGGCGGCGCCCACGATCAGCACCGTGGTGACCACCTGGATGATCTCGTTGGCGCCGCGGTCCAGGAAGCGCTCGAGCTGGTTGACGTCGTCGCTCAGGATCGCCAGCAGCCCGCCCGTGCTGCGCTCCTCGTAGAAGGCCAGGTCCAGGTCCTGGAGATGGGCGTAGGCGTCCTGCCTCAGCTCGTGCTGGACGGTCTGCGCCAGGTTGCGCCAGAGCACCCCGTACAGGTACTCGAAGAGCGACTCCAGCAGCCAGATGACGAAGGTGATCGCCGCCAGCACCAGCAGCTGGTCGCGCACGTCGGGGAAGCCCAGCCGCGCCACCAGCGAGTCCTGCCGGCGCACCACCACGTCCACCGCCGCGCCGATCAGCGCCTCGGGCGCCAGGTCGAACACCTTGTTGAGCACCGAGCACGCCGACGCCAGCCACACCCGGGCGCGGTGCGGCCGCGCGTAGCGGATCAGGCGGCGGAGGGGGCCGGGTCTGCGGCGGGGGTCGGCGGATGCGTCGGGCACGTCGGGTCCTCGGGGTCGGCTTCGGGACGAGGGGTGGCGAAGCCGCGAAGTTAGCACGCGCCGCCGGTCCCCCGCACCCTCCCCGCGTGGCGAAGCCGGGCCGCGCCCGGCTACCGGCGCGCCTGCGCGGCGCCGGCCGCGGGCGGCGGTCCGGCCGGCATGCCCGCCTCGAAGGCGGCGACGTCCTGGTAGTAGCGCCGCGCGATCTCGGGGTGCGCGGGGTTCGTGTACAGCTCGGCCACCGGGCGCTCGACGACCGCCGCGATGATCTCCGCGACCGCTTCCGGCGTCTGCGGCTGCATCGGCCCGGTGGGGGGGATCGAGGGAGGGCCGCCGGTGGAGCCCAGCGCGTTCTTCCCGAAGTCCGTCGTCACGATCCCGGGCATCACCAGCGACACGTGGATCCCCGGGTACCGGGCGCGCAGCTCCATGCGCAGGTTCGCCGTCAGCGAGTTGAGCGCGGCCTTGGCGGCGCTGTACGCCGAGCGCACGGTGGCCACGGGCACGCGGCCCAGGAAGGAGGAGATGTTGACCAGGTGCCCCTCCGCGCGCTCCTGGAAGTGCGGAAGAATCGCCTGCATCCCGTAGAGGGCGGACTTCACGTTGACGGAGATCATCTCGTCGACGTCCTGGTCCGTCAGCTCCAGCACCGGGCGGCTGATCCCCCGCCCCGCGTTGTTGATCCACACGTCCACCCGCCCGAAGGCGCGCAGGGCCTCGTCGCGCAGCCGCTCCACCTCCGCCCGGCGCGTCACGTCCGTCGGCACCGCCACGGCGTCCGCGGCGGCGGCCCGGGCCACCTCGCCCAGCTCGGCCTCGCGGCGGGCGGCGAGCACCAGCGCGTGCCCCTGCGCCCCCAGGTGCCGGGCCAGCGCCGCCCCGATCCCGCCGCTCGCCCCCGTGATCACGATCACCTTCCGCCCCGTCGCGTCCATGCTTCCCCCGTCCATGTGATCGGTGATGGCGCATCTCTCCGCGCCGAAGGCGACCGCAAGTCTCGGGCGACTTCCGCGACATGCGCCGCAACCTCGGGCGGCTCCGCGGGTACGTGGATTGCCTCATGCCCCGGATCGCCCGTTTTCATGGTCCGGAGACCATTCGCAGTCGCAGCAAAGCCCATGATCGCGTTCCGCTCCACCTTCGCGCGCGCGGCCGTCGCCACCCTCGCCGCGCTCGGCACCGTCCCGCTCGGCGCGGACGACGCGGCGGCCCAGGCGCGCCGCCGCACCGCCGACCCGCCGGCCGGCCGCTCCTCCACGCGCACGGCGCCGGCCCCGTCGTCCTCGCAGGGCGGGCTGCGCGTGCGCTCCGAGGCGCTGCAGCGCGGCGGCTACGCGGTGGTCATCGACCTCGACGCCAACCGGCTGTACTTCGCCAGGGGGCGGCGCGTGCTCTGGTCGGCGCTGGTGGGCACCGGCACGGGGCTGAGCCTGGAGGGCGACGACGGCGAGTGGGACTTCGACACGCCGAACGGCACCTTCCACGTCACCACCAAGGCGATCGAGCCCGACTGGATCGCCCCCGACTGGTGGTTCGTCGAGCACGACCTGCCGGTGCCCGGGCCCAACGACCCGCGCTGGCGCCACAAGCGGGGGCTGGGCTCCGCGGCCGTCTTCATCGGCCACGGGCTGGCCATCCACGGCACCGACAAGCCCGAGCTGCTGGGCCGGCGCGTCTCGCACGGCTGCATCCGCCTCTCCGACGCCGACGCGCTGCGGCTCTACCACAACGTGCAGATCGGCACCGAGGTGGTGATCGTCGGCGGGCACGACCTGCCCCCCGCCGAGCCGCCGCCCGCGCGCACCTCGCGCAGCCGGCCCGCCGGCACGCCGCCCCCGCGCGACCCCCTGGTGGTGGAGCTGGAGGGGCAGGAGACGGAAGTGCTGCTGGAGCGGCTCGACCGCGAGCTCTTCGGCTCCGCCTTCGCCGAGGGGGCGGGAGACTGGCCGCGCGTGGCCAGCGTGCTCCTCTTCCGCGGCGTCAAGGAAGGCGACGACGCGGCGCTGGCGGGCCTGCTGACGAAGGTGGAGGACATGGGCGACGGGCGCCTGCGCGAGGAGTACGCCACCTTCCTGGCCGACGCCTTCACCCAGCGGCCGCTGCGCACGCTGGAGGTGCTGGGGAGCCTGGACCGGGCCCGGCGCGCCCCGGTGGCCCGCGCCATCGTCGACGCCACCCTGGGCCTCTACCCGCGCCAGGCCGGCGACGACGCCAGCACCCCCTGGCCCACCAGACGGGCCCCGCGCGAGGTGCTGGCCCGCGCCGGCCAGCGCGCCTGGGACGCCTTACGCCTCGCCGAGCAGGGCTACCGCGACGAGCGCGGCCTGGCCGTGCGGCCGCCGGACCGGTAGCGGCCCGTCCGCGCCGCCGAAAACCCCCGCAGGCGCTAAGCGCTTGCGGGCGTTCGCTTTGTCCGCTTCTGCCACTTTCTCCCCGGAATTTCCCTGCAAACGCCTCTTGCGCGGCGCTCGTGCGGAGTGTACGTTTTCCCGTGACTACGCCTCAAAGTGGACAATTCGGACAGAACCAGGGCGCGCCGCAGGGCGGCCCGTGGAGCGAGCGGATCCAGCTCGAGGCGGTGGCCGCGTACCTGGCGCACCGCCGCAAGCGCCAGTCGCTGCGCGACCTGGCGCGGGAGATCGGCATCTCCAAGAGCTCGGTCGACGATCTGGTGAAGGCCTACCACGAGGTCCGCGAGCTTCCCCAGCCCTACGGGAACTGGCAGAAGCTCAAGGACTGGTACCTGAAGCACAAGCACCAGGAGGCGGGCCACTTGCAGGACCCAGCCGACATGGCGATGCTCTTCCTGGAGGTGATCGCCGGGATGCCGGAGGCGGCCCAGCGCCGCGGCCTGCAGCGGCTGGTCGAGTTCGTCGGGCGGATGTACGACGACGAGAAGGCCGTCCGCCCCGCCTGGCTCAAGCGCCTGGAAGAGGGCCTGCGCGAGGGTCCGGCCGAGCCGCCGGGAGCGCCGTAGCCGCCCCAAGGGCGTCCGCCCCTATGTGCAGGCCCTATATATAGATGTCATCCGGAGCCCCACGCGGCTGGCTGTGCCGCGCGGGGCTCTCGCTTCGCGGGTGGTTTCCCCGCGCTACGATCCGGCCACGGGGGGTTGACCTCCGGGAAGGACCCTGATATAGTTCGCGCCCGCTTGAAACCGGAGTGTGGTCGATTCCCGGGAGGGGGGTTGACGAGGGGCCTTGGGGGTTGTATCCTTTAAGGCTCCGCCCGAACTTCGGCGTTCGGAGGGGTCTCGGGGCGAAAAAGCAGGAATCGCCCCTTGACGGCTGAGCGCAAGTGGTTTAGGTTGAACGAGTTAGCCGGACGGACTCGCGAAGCGAAGTCGAAAAAACGGAAGCGCTTCGGGGGTTGACGGAAGGAGCCGGCGGGGTTAGATTGAAAGGCTCGCTCGAACGAGGGCGGGCAGACGCGGCGGACCGGGTGAAACTGGTTCGGACGCCATGACGAAGCGGGTCAGCGGCCTGCGGAGATTTGACAACACGGGTCAGTGGGAGTGCTTGAACCAGGGCGCCCCGTGGCACGCCGGCTCTAGGGCCGGTTGGAGGCATCGTGTCCTCCAGTGCCGAGAAACGGGACATGGTCAACACGAAATTCCGAATGAACGACAACAGTCGTTCGTTCATCGAGCTAATCGAGTTCTCTAATGGAGAGTTTGATCCTGGCTCAGGACGAACGCTGGCGGCGCGCTTAACACATGCAAGTCGTACGGGATCAGTCCTTCGGGACTGGTTCAGTGGCGAACGGGTGCGTAACACGTGAGCAACCTGCCTGTGGGTGGGGGATAACCCGGGGAAACCCGGGCTAATACCGCATACGCTCTTCCCTTCGATTGGGGGGGAGAGGAAAGCTCCTGCAAGGGAGCGCTCATAG
>DASVWD010000013.1 GCA_036389795.1 Longimicrobium sp. | reverse complement strand
CGCCGCCGTCCGCGACGAGGCGAAGCCGCGGGTGAGCACCACCAGCACGTAGGGCGCGCGCCCCTCGGGGAAGACGATGGCGCCGTCGTGGGCGATGCGGGTGATGCTCCCCGTCTTGTTGGCCGAGCGGGTGCCGGGCGGCAGGCCGGCGGGGATCATCTCCGTGAACTCCTGCCGCCCCAGGATCTCCACCATCTCGCGGCTGGCGGCGGGCGAGGCGGAGCGGCCGCCGGCCACCGCCGCCAGCACCCGCGCGAAGCCGTACGCCGTGGTGGTGTTGTTCATCCCCGCCCGGTAGGCGGGGCCGTCCTCCACGCCGCGCAGCACCTTCATCTCCGCCGCGCCGAGCCCGGCCAGCGTCCGCTCGATCCGCTTCGGGTCCGCCGTGTCGATCAGCAGGTTGGTGGCCAGGTTGCTGGAGCGGGTGATCATCAGCCCGATCAGCTCGCGCATGGGGACGCGGCTTCCCACGCGGACGTAGAGGGTGGAGTCGCTGTCGTCGTCGGCCGAGAGGGTGTAGGCGCTCCCGTCGAAGATGCTGCGGAACCCGTTGCGCACCTCGACCGGGTCGTCCAGCGAGACCTCGCCCGCGTCGGCGCGGCGGAAGAGCTCCAGCATCACCGGCACTTTCATGGTGCTGGCCGCGTGGAACACCCGGTGGGCGTCGACCAGGAGCGAGTCGCCCGTCTCCAGGTCCAGGAACGCCACCGACACCTCGGCCGTGTCGCCCGCGCCCCGGCGGATGATCTCGCGCACCTCCGCCTCCAGCTCCGCCAGGCGCGGCGCGGGGCCCGGCGGCGCGGCCGGCGCGCAGGCGGCGAGGAGCAGGGCGGGCAGGGCGATTCGCTTCATGGCGACGGATGGGGATCGATGCGTCGATGGAGGAGAGTCGAAAGTATGCAAACAGGTCGGGAATTGCGAGGGGGAGAACGCGGAGCCACGCTACTCACGTATGAAAGGATTGCCGGTGAGATTCTCGATACCGGGCACTAGCCGCCCTAGCATCCGTATAGCGAAATGGTCGTAGATTCCTCCAGCGACGTTTTCGAAAATATGTCCATTCAGAAAGAGGCCAAAGTCCAGGTCTGAGCTTTCAGGTGCGTGCCACACGCAGTAGCGCGCGTAAAAGATCAGCCCGAGGAGCCGCTCGAACCGATTTGGTCTGTTCGAATCAATGTAATGCCGCACCTGTTCCGCAGCTTCATTGAATGGCTGTCGAGCCAGATCATGCGGTCGGACAGCACCGCTCGCCCGTGCACGCTCTGTGTCAAGTTGCCGAAGGCCGATGGCATCCGACAGGTCGAGTGCCACGATCCCAGGGATTCCCAACTCACGTATTTGGCGGTGAGCCTTGCGGACGGCGTATTCAGCCGCGCTGATGGATGTCGGACGCTTAACTTCCACAGCCAGTCGTACGTTATCGACGGTAACTATGAAGTCCGGCCGGCGTCCTACTCCCGCAAGTAAGGTAGGATGTAACTCAGACTGGGCCAGGAGCGTGCCGAACCAGAACTGGCTCTGCATCTCGTATGCGCGTCGATCGTGGGTGTCTTCCGTTAAAGAGCCGCCGAGTATCGCCGCCAGTTCCTGAGCGATAGGATCGTCGCGCTCACTAGGAAGAGTACGGGTGATAACGTAAAGGTCATTCGCGAGAAAAATCGCGCGTGCTGTTTCATAGAGTTGCGCCTTTGTGCTACCGAACGAGCCATTCATAGCGACTGTATGAAGTTGCCGGATTGCTCTGGCGATTCTTCCATTCTCGGTTTGCCTCAGATTCCATGAGATCAGCACCTCTTGGGCTTCTTCTAGCGCAACTGCAAGCGCCTCGCACGCCTGGGGTGAGAGTTGTGCGAACGGAAGCAGTGCAATCTCGTATCGTCCCATAAAACATCCACTGTGCAACACCCGTGCGCATCTTCAGGATTGGAGCCGCTGTTCACATTCCGGAGCGGCTTCTGCATGGGTGCTTTCGGTTAGTAGACTGGGAACGCCGCCGAACATTAATGGAACCGGGTACACAGTAGTTTGTCGGAATTCAAGTGAGGTGCCCTCGTCGCTCCCTTCGGTCCCCCGCGTGGCCCGCATCGTGCTTTCCTCCTCCATCCGGCGGCCCGCCGTCACCCGGGCGGCGGCTTCCGTGCGATGGGGGAGGAGACCCGTGCAGGGCACGCGCTCCGACGCGATGGAGATCAACGTCAACTGCCGGCTGGCGGGGGCGCTCGCCGGGCGCATCCGCGCCTCGCGCGAGGAGCTCACCCGCCGCTGGCTGGACCGCATCGCCGCGCGGGTGGAGCTCGATCCCAACCAGGTCTTCCCCACCGACGAGCTGCTGGACCACGTCCCGCTGCTCATGGACAGCATCGCCGACTACCTGGAGGACCCCCGCGACGAGATCACCGCCGACGCGCCGGTCATGGGGAAGGCGATCGAGCTGGGCGAGCTGCGCTGGTCGCAGGGCTTCGACGCGCACGAGATCCTGAAGGAGTACGAGCTGCTGGGCGGCGTGCTCTTCTCCTTCCTGGCGCGCACCGCCGACGAGATCGACGAGGAGTGCTCGCGCGGCGAGCTGCTGGCGTGCGCCCACCGCCTCTTCCGTGCGGTGTCCGTCATCCAGCAGGTGACCACCGCGCGCTACCTGCGCCTGGCCGCCGAGCGGGTGAGCGAGCGCGAGGAGCGGCTGCGCTCCTTCAACCGCATGGTGAGCCACGAGCTGAAGAACCGCATCGCCGCGGTGCTGGGCGCCGGGCAGCTCCTGGCCGACCCCGTCATCGCGGCCGACCCCGGGCAGCGCACCCGCTTCGCGCGCATGGTGGCCGAGAACGCCGAGGGGATGCAGGCGGTGCTGCAGAACCTGCTGGAGCTCTCGCGCATGAACCCCGACGGCGTGCGCCAGCAGCGCAACGTGCTGCTCCCCCGCGTGGCCGCCGAGGTCGCCCGGCAGCTGCGCGAGATGGCGCACGCGCGCGGGGTGCAGGTGCGCGTCCAGCAGCTCCCCGAGGTGGAGGTCAACGCCGCGGCCGTGGAGCTGTGCCTGACCAACTACGTCTCCAACGCCATCAAGTACGCCGACCCCGACCGGCCCGAGAAGTGGGTGGAGGTGCGCGCCCGCCTGGGCGCCCCCGGCGCCCAGGGCCCCGTCTGCGAGCTGGTGATCGAGGTGGAGGACAACGGGCTGGGAGTGCCCCCCGAGCAGCGCGAGCGGCTCTTCACCCGCTTCTTCCGCGCCCACGGCGACACGGTCACCGCGGTGGAGGGGACGGGCCTGGGCCTCTCCATCGTGCGCGAGACGGTGGAGGCGCTGGGCGGGCGCGCCTGGGCCGAGTTCGAGGGCGCGGAGGGCTCGCGCTTCCTGATCGCGCTCCCCTGCCGCCGCGCCGAGGACAGGCGCGCGGCGGGCGGGTCGCAAGCGCCGCAGTGACGGGCACTTCGGCCCCCTCCCTTTCGCGGCGGAACCCGCGAGGCTAGCTTCCGGTACACACCCAGTCCGCAGTCCCTCGCCGTACCTTTGTCACCGGCGACGCGACCCCGTGAGCCGGTCCTCTCGCAGTCTCCGCCCGGATTCCGTTTTATCTCATGAGCATCCAGTCCCTCGACGCGGGGCGCCGCTCCACGCGCGTGGAGTCGCTCAAGCGCGCCATCTCCGAGCACCTGACCTACACGCTGGCCCGCGACCGCGCCAGCGCCACCGACCGCGACGTCTACATGAGCGCGGCCTGGACCATTCGCGACCGCCTGGCCGAGAAGTGGGCCGCCACCGAGGCGCGCTACCGCCGCGCCGACGCCAAGCGGGTCTACTACCTCTCCCTCGAGTTCCTGATGGGGCGCACGCTCGGCAACGCGCTCGTCAACCTGGACCTGGACGGCCCCACCGCCGAGGCGCTGGAGGAGCTGGGCTACGACCTGGAGGACCTGCGCGAGGCCGAGCCCGACGCCGGGCTCGGCAACGGCGGCCTGGGGCGGCTGGCGGCGTGCTACCTGGACTCCATGGCCACGCTGGAGCTCCCCGGGTGGGGGTACGGCATCCGCTACGAGCACGGGATCTTCCGCCAGGCCATCGTCGACGGGCGGCAGGTGGAGCGCGCCGACAGCTGGCTGCGCGACGACAACCCCTGGGAGATCGCCCGTCCCGACCGCACCTACCGGGTGAAGTTCTACGGGCACGTCCGCGGCGTGCCGGACGAGCGCGGGCGCGTGCACTTCGAGTGGGCCGGCACCAGCGACGTGCTGGCCATGGCCTACGACACGCCGATCCCCGGCTACTGCAACAACACCGTCAACACGCTGCGCCTCTGGGCCGCCAAGGCCACCGAGGAGTTCGACCTGGAGGACTTCATCTCCGGCAACTACCTGGCGGCGGTGGAGGCCAAGACCGACTCGGAGACGATCTCCAAGGTGCTCTACCCCCCCGACGACACCGGGGCGGGGAAGGAGCTCCGCCTCAAGCAGCAGTACTTCTTCGTCTCTGCCACGCTGCAGGACATCGTCCGGCGCTACCTCACCGAGCGGCGGAGCTTCGCCGACTTCACCGACAAGGTGCAGGTGCAGCTGAACGACACCCACCCGGCGGTCGCCATCCCCGAGCTCATGCGGCTCCTGATGGACGAGCACGCGATGGAGTGGGACCAGGCGTTCAACATCGCCCGCGGCACCTTCGCCTACACCAACCACACGGTGCTCCCCGAGGCGCTGGAGGTGTGGGGCGCCGACCTCTTCGGCCGGCTCCTGCCGCGCCACCTGGAGATCGTGCGCGAGATCGACCGGCGCTTCCGCGACCGCGTGCGCGAGGCGTTCCCCGGCGACGGCGCCCGCGAGGAGCGCATGGCCATCGTCTCGGGCGGCGTGGTCCGCATGGCGCACCTGGCCATCGTGGGGAGCCACACCGTGAACGGCGTGGCCGCGCTGCACACCGAGATCCTCCAGCGCCGCATCTTCCACGAGTTCCACGAGCTGTGGCCCGAGCGCTTCACCTCGGTGACCAACGGCGTCACGCAGCGGCGCTGGATGCTCAAGGGCAACCCCGCCCAGTCGGCGCTGGTCACGGAGAAGATCGACGACGGCTGGGTCACCGACCTGGACCAGCTGGCCGCCCTGGAGCCGTTCGCCGACGACGCCGCCTTCCGCGAGCGCTGGCGGGCGGTGAAGGCGCGCAACAAGCAGCGCCTGGCGCACCTGGTGGGGAAGGAGGCCGGGGTGCGGGTGGACCCGGCGGCGCTCATGGACGTGCACGTCAAGCGCATGCACGAGTACAAGCGCCAGCTGCTGAACGCCCTCCGGGTGGTGGACAGCTACCTGGAGCTGCGCGACGCCGACGCCCCCGACGCCGTGCCGCGCGTGGTGGTCTTCGGCGGGAAGGCGGCGCCCACCTACCACGCGGCCAAGCTGATCATCCGCCTGATCAACGCCGTGGCCGGGGTGGTCAACGCCGACGAGCGGGTGGCCAGGGTGCTGAAGGTGGCCTTCATCCCCGACTACCGGGTGTCGCTGGCCGAGCGGATCTTCCCCGGCAGCGACCTCTCCGAGCAGATCTCCACCGCCGGCTTCGAGGCCTCGGGCACCGGGAACATGAAGTTCGCGCTGAACGGCGCGCTGACCATCGGCACGCTCGACGGCGCCAACGTCGAGATCGCCGAGGCGGTGGGCGAAGAGAACATCTTCATCTTCGGGCTCACCTCCGACCAGGTGGAGGCGAGGAAGGCGGCCGGCTACAACCCGCGCGAGGAGCCGGAGAAGAGCCCGCGGCTCCGGCGCGTGCTCGACTTCGTCGGCAGCGGCATCCTCGCGCCCGAGGAGCCGGGGCTCTTCCGGCCGCTGGTGGAGGGGCTCCTGCACCACGACCCCTTCATGGTGCTGGCCGACTTCGACGCCTACCTGGAGGCGCAGGTGCGGGTCGACGCGGCGTACCGCGACCCCGAGGCGTGGACGCGCTCGTCGATCCTGAACGTGGCCCGCTGCGGCCGCTTCAGCAGCGACCGCTCCGTGCGCGAGTACGCCGAGCGCGTCTGGCGCGTCCCCCTCGCGAAGAAGTAGCCGCTCGGGGGATCGGGGATCGGAAGAAAGAGGCGGACGACCGGCCGGTCGTCCGCCTCTTTTGCAATCACGCCGGCCGCGACGGACCTGGGATCACCAGACGCCCCGCGCCGCCTGCATCCGCGGTCGGGGCGCGGGCCGGCGAGACCACGTACGTTCCCGCGCATGCAAGGTCGCAGATCGTCGCGCCTAGCGACCTGCCGCGCCTTTCCGTACAGGATGGCTGCCCCCGAGCTCTTGCTCGATATCCTCGAGCAGCGCGACCGCTCTTCTCTGCAGCTCTACCCGGCTCCGGCCGTAAAAGCGCCCGAAGTTCTCCTCCGCCTGTACGAGATCACGCAGCCGGGAGGCGCGGGCGCGCTCGACAAGGCCCTTTCGCTCCGCGCTGGAGAGTGCCCGCAGGGCTTCGGAGTCTTCATCGATCCGGGAGCCGGGCCTTTCCTGCATCCCGAGCATGCCGTAGGTCAGGTGGGGCACCAGTTGATAGCTTACCGCGCCGTATCCGGTCCGGCGCTTCTCGATGCGGCTGTCCTCGTTCGCTGCCACGAAGTAGTAGTCGGTGATGCGTGCGCGGAGGCGTGGATCCGATATCAGCCGGAGGTAGCCCGTGGTTTCCAGCTCCTCGAAGGTGGTGCTGCGCACGGGCGGGTTGGACCAGGACAGGTTCGCGCTTCTGGCGATCGCTATCAGGAAACGTAGGGTGTCGGTGATCTCGGTGGCGGGAGTCCGCAGCGGTGGGCCCAGAACGCGAAGGTATTCCAACTTGCTGTCCGCCATCTGCAGCGTCTGCCGGAACATCGACGTGTCCGACCGTAGATCCTCCGCGAGGCGAGAAACGTACTCGCGCTCGAGCCTGGCGTCGGTGCGGCGCGCGTTCCAGTTGCTGACCCAGAGCGCGATCAGCACACCTGTGACGATGATCGCAAGCTCGCGGATCGCCGATGTCCACCCCTTCACGGAGAAGTTCGGCCACGCCGCGAAGCGGAGAACGCCGGATTCAGCGCGGGCTCGCTGGACCGGCTGCCAGGAAGCAGTCTCGCCCTCACCGTCCGGTCGTGTCGGGTCGGCGGGAGGAGGGGCCGAGGAAGCCATTCTCGCGAAAGGGAGCGCGGGTGAGAACGTGGGCGACGCACCAGACGACCTGTCTCCAGCGATGCTCACCCAGCTCCTGTGCCGGAAGCAGACCCTTCGAGGCTTACTGCCAGCGCCGCCCGGGGCAAGAACGCCGACCGTGAGACGCCTGACCTGATGCCGGCCTCCAGACGCGTCGAATATACCGCCTCGATCCCGCGCACGACACGATGCAGGACGGTAGCTCCTGGACCGGGAGCGCTGCGCCGACCGTGCCCGGCACTCCGGCACGACGGCCGGCACGGAGGAGCGTCCATCCACTGGATCGCCGCCATGCAGGTGGAACTACGCGATCGACGGCACCACTCGTCCCGCCCTTCCACGCTTCACGCCCCCGCCGCACCCGTTTCGCTCCTCCGCGCTTGCGCTTCGCGCCCCGCGGCGGAAGACTGAAGGCGCATCCCGACCCCGCATCCCCCGACGACCCTAGAGAGCCGACGCGCCATGCTCACCGCCCTCGCCCTCTTCGCCGCCGCGTGCGCGCCCGCCGCGCAGGTGGACACGACCCCCGTCACCGCCTTCGTGAACGTCACCGTCGTCCCCATGGACCGCGAGCGCGCCGTCCCCGGGCAGACGGTGGTGGTGCACGACGGCCGCATCGCCGAGGTGGGCGGCGGCAACAGCGTGCGCGTCCCGGCCGGCGCGCGGGTGGTGGACGGGCGCGGCAAGTGGCTGATCCCCGGCCTGGCCGAGATGCACGGCCACGTCCCCCCGCCCAACGCCCCGCCCGAGTACACCGAGGCCACGCTCTTCCTGTACCTGGCCAACGGCATCACCACCGTGCGGGGGATGCTGGGCGCGCCCAACCAGCTCCTGCTGCGCGAGCGCGCGCTGCGGGGCGAGATCTGGTCGCCCAACCTGTACCTGGCCGGCCCCTCCTTCAACGGACAGTCGGTGAGCTCCCCCGAGCAGGCCGTCCAGATGGTGCGCCAGCAGAAGCAGGAAGGGTGGGACCTGCTCAAGGTGCACCCGGGCCTCACCCGCGACGAGTACGACGCCATGGCGCGCACCGCCCGCGAGGTGGGGATGCGCTTCGGCGGGCACGTCCCCAAAGACGTGGGGCTGCTGCACGCCATCGAGATGGGGCAGGAGACCTTCGACCACATCGACGGCTACGTCGAGCACCTGAACGGCCTCCAGGGCGAGATCGACCCCGCGGCCCTGGCCGACATCGTCCGCCGCACCCGCGAGGCCGGGGCGTGGGTGGTGCCCACCATGGCGCTCTGGGAGGTGCTCTTCGGCACGGCCAGCCTGGACAGCCTGGTGGCCTACCCCGAGCTGCGCTACGTGCCGCCGCAGCAGGTGCAGGCGTGGACCAACGCCTTCCGGCAGCGGATGGCCAGCCCGCAGTTCGATCCCATCCTCAGCGCGCGGGTGATCGACCACCGCATGCGCGTGCTGCGGGCGCTGCACGAGGGGGGCGCCCGCATCCTGATGGGCACCGACGCGCCGCAGCAGTTCAGCGTCCCCGGCTTCTCGCTGCACCGCGAGCTCACGCGCATGGCCGCCGCCGGGATGTCGCCGTACGAGATCCTGGTGACCGGCACGCGCAACGTGGGCGAGTACTTCAAGAACCAGGACCGCGTCGGCACCATCGCCCCCGGCCAGCGCGCCGACCTGGTGCTCCTCGACGCCGACCCGCTGGCGGACGTCCGCAACGTCAGCCGCATCGCCGGGGTGATGGTGCGCGGCCGCTGGCTCCCGAAGTCCGCGATCGACGCCCGCCTGGAGCAGATCGCCGCCCGCTACCGCACGGCCCCGGGCAACTGACCGGCGGGCGGATGCAGCCGCCCGTCCAGGTGCGCGGGCTCGCGGCGGACGACATCGAGCCGATCGTGTCCGCCTTCGCCGCCGCCGGGTGGCCGAAGCCCCGGCAGCAGTACGAGCGCTACCTCGGCGAGCAGGCCGCCGAGCGGCGCGTGGTGCTGGTCGCGTGGTGCGGCGGCGAGGTCTGCGGATACGCCACCGTGGTCTGGGAGCCGAAGTACCCGCCGTTCCGGGAGGAGCGGATTCCCGAGATCCAGGACCTCAACGTGCTCCCCCGGTTCCGGCGCCGGGGGATCGCCACCCTGCTGCTCGACGAGGCCGAGCGGCTGGCGGGCGCGCGCTCCCCGGTCGTGGGGATCGGCGTCGGGGTGTACGCGGACTACGGCGCGGCCCAGCGCCTGTACGTGCGGCGCGGCTACGTGCCCGACGGGCTCGGCGTCAGCTACCTCGACCGGATCATCCAGGGCGGCGAGACCGTGGTGGCCGACGACAACCTCGTCCTGCACCTGCGGAAGGACCTCCCGGCCTGACTGCGCGCCGCGATTGCCGGGGCTCCAGCCGTCCGCGCCCGGGGGCTGCCGCGCCGACGCGGCGCACGGGGCCGCATCGCCACGCCGTCTCATCCCCTCGTGGCTCCCAGGCACGAACCCCTCCCCAGGCGTCGGGGGAGGGGCTCTTTGTGATCCCGGGGGTCCGCATCGTATGCGACGCCGTCGGTTCCCGCTTCCTCGAGGTTTGTCGCTGGAGTCCTTCCCAACCGGGTGCGGAGCGCAGCACAGGCGGTCGCGGATCCGGCCGCGAGACCCAGGCCTCTCGCCCCTGGCCTCCCGCGAAACGCCTCCCCGGCCCGGGCGCGACCGGAGCGGCAATCCGCTTCCCAGGTCTGTCCGGCGGACGAAAACCGGCCGGCCCGCGGGAAGTCCGCGGGTCGGCCGAACTCGGGCGTGATTGAGGACGCGGCCAGGCCGACCATCCCCCTGCCCGCGTCAATTCTTCCAGTGGCTCACTGAAGCCCCGTCCCGGTGCAGGTGGTCCGGGCCATCAGCGGGGTCCCACCACCCCGGTACCGCGTGCTACGCTCTGCTCATGGTGCCGAGACTGGGAACTACACGGTCATCGCGGTGGGCACCGGCTCGCAATCGTAGCAAGTCTTGACGCAGGTCCGGTCGCACCCACTGAAATCACAACTCTTACAGGTAACGATCGACTCGCCCTCACTGTGGCCGAAAACTGTTCCGGGCCGCAACCTGTCTTCGTCGTTGACGACATACGATTCAACACGAAGATTCTCGGGATCCAGCCGAATCTTTTTCATCAGCGTCACCTCGGAAGCTTTGGGGAGGAAAGGAGATCTGTGGCGAAGCATAGTCGTCCAGGAATTCAATTACAAGAGGCGTGAAACGTTTGTACACTGGGTCTGGATGGTGACGGGGTCTGAACGCGCGGCGCGCGTCTGCCGCGGCTTCAGCCGCCCCAACCCCCTGGCCTCCCGCGAAACCCCTTCGTATTCTCCGGTCCATCTCCAATCGAGCACCTCTGGAGCACCCCCTGGAGTACCATGGACCGACGCACCTTCCTGCAGCAGAGCGTGGCCGGCGGCCTGGCGGCGGTCGCCGCGGGCGCGGGGCTCCCCGGCGGCGCCGAGGTCGCCGAGCCGGCGCCGGCGCCTCCGGCGGCCCCGCCCGACTTCGAGCTCGAAGAGACCACCGTCGCCGAGCTGCGCGACGCGATGCGGTCCGGCCGGCTCACCGCGCAGCGCATCGCCGAGCAGTACCTGGAGCGCATCGAGGAAGTCGACCGCAGGGGGCCCGCGCTCCACTCCATCATCGAGCTGAACCCCGACGCGCTCGACATCGCCCGGCAGCTCGACCGCGAGCGCCGGGAGGGGCGCGTCCGGGGGCCGCTGCACGGCATCCCCGTGCTGCTCAAGGACAACGTCGACACCGGCGACCGCATGCGCACCAGCGCCGGCTCGCTGGCCCTGGCCGAGCACCCCGCGCCGCGCGACGCCTTCATCGCCGCGCGGCTCCGGGCCGCCGGGGCGGTGATCCTGGGGAAGACCAACCTGAGCGAGTGGGCCAACTTCCGCTCCACCCGCTCCACCCGCTCCACCAGCGGCTGGAGCGGGCGGGGCGGGCAGACCCGCAACCCGTACGCGCTGGACCGCAACCCGTGCGGCTCCAGCTCCGGCTCGGGCGTGGCCGTCTCCGCCAACCTGGCGGCCGTCGCCGTCGGCACCGAGACCGACGGGTCGATCGTCTGCCCCGCCTCGGCCAACGGCGTCGTGGGGATCAAGCCCACGCTGGGGCTGGTGAGCCGCACCGGGATCATCCCCATCGCCCACAGCCAGGACACCGCCGGCCCCATGACGCGCACCGTGTCCGACGCCGCGTTCCTGCTGGGCGCCCTGGCCGGCATCGACCCGGCCGACCAGGCGACCGCCGCCAGCCGGAGCCGCGCGCGCGCCGACTACACCGTCTTCCTCGACCCCAACGGATTGCGCGGCGCGCGCCTGGGCGTGCTGCGCAAGGGGAGCGGCGTGAGCGACAGGGTCGAGCGCGTCTTCAACGACTCGCTGGAGGCGATGAAGCGGCAGGGCGCCGTCCTGGTCGACCCGGTCGAGATCTCCACCGCCGGGCAGTTCGACGCCAGCGAGTTCGAGGTGCTCCTCTACGAGTTCAAGGCCGACCTGAACGCCTACCTGGCCGGGCGCGGCCCCAACGTCCCGCGCACGCTCAAGGACCTGATCGACTTCAACGAGCGCAACCGCGAGCGCGAGATGCCGTACTTCGGGCAGGAGCTCTTCCTCCAGGCGCAGGAGAAGGGCCCGCTCACCAGCCGCGAGTACCGCGACGCGCTGGCGAAGAACCACCGCCTCTCGCGCGCCGAGGGGATCGACGCCGTGCTGCGCCGGCACCGGCTGGACGCGCTGGTGGCCCCCACCGGCGGCACCCCGTGGATGACCGACCTGGTGAACGGCGACCACTACACGGGCGGCACCTCCAGCGCCGCCGCCGTGGCCGGCTATCCGCACGTCACCGTCCCCGCCGGCTTCGTGCACGGGCTCCCGGTCGGCGTCTCCTTCTTCGGCGCCGCTTGGTCCGAGCCCACGCTGATCCGGGTCGCCTACGCCTTCGAGCAGGCCACGAAGGCCCGCCGCCCCCCGCGCTTCCTCCCCACCGCCGACCTGGGGAGCGACGACCCGGCGCGCAGGGGGTGAGACCGGGAGGAACGACCGAAGCCGCCCTCCCCCGACTCCGTGACAGGTTGAGTGCAATGGCGATCCATCGCACCACCGCCGCCCTGCTGTTCCTCGCGCTCGCGGCGTGCGCCCGGTCCGAGCCCGACGATCCGCCCGCGGCCTCCACGGCCCGGGCCGACACCCCGGCCGCGGCCTCGCCGGCGCCGCGGGGCGCGCCCGCGGCCGTCGACACGCCGCCGTCGTACGTGGGCCTGCGGATTCCGCCCGGGCCCGCGGGGGTGCGGATGCTGGGCGGGTACGTGGTCGAGCCGCAGAAGTCGATGGACTACACGGTCGACCACCGGCGCGACGCCGCCGGGGACATGCTCTGGCTGGCGCGCACCACCGGGCACGACGCGCAGGGGCGCCCCTCCCTTGAAGTGCTGGCCGTCCAGCGCATACCGCCCCTGGCCCAGGGCGACACGGTAATCCTGGGCCCCCAGTGCGCCGTGGGTGACGCGAGCGGCGGCGGCGACGACAACACCGTCGCGGTGGTCGCCTACGAGGAGGCCGCCATCCTCACCCGGGTCCGCCACGCCTGGCGCGTGGACGTGGAGGGCCGCCGCTTCGTCCCCCTCCCCCCCGGCGGCGTCCAGTGCATGAACGAGGGCTTCGGCGAGGGCGAGGCCACCTGAGCGTGGACGAGCGCCGGCCGCCGGCCACGAGCTGACCTCCGGGCCGAACGAGCCCGCGCGGGCGGGCTTTTCGCCGTTGTCGCCGCGGGCTCACCCGCCCGATTCCCCCGACGCCCCGGACCCGCCTCCGCAGACCGATGCCCCTCGACCCCCTCCCGCCGTTCGTCCCCGGCCTCCGGCTCTCCGAGCGCTTCTTCCACGCCGCCGTCCGCCCGCTCCTGGCCGAGCGCTTCCCGGGGCTCGCGTACGCGGCGGGGCGCCTCGACCGCGGCTCCGACGTCCTGGGCTTCGACACCGCCCAGTCGCGCGACCACCACTGGGGCGCCCGGCTCACGCTCTTCCTCGGCGAGGACGACTACCGGGCGCACGCGGATGCCATCCTGGCGCTGATGGGCGAGGAGCTGCCGTTCACCGTCGACGGCTACCCCACCCACTTCGACCGGCCCGGCTTCGACGGCGGCCTCATCGCGTTCACCGACCGCCGCCCGATCGCGCACGGCGTCACCGTCACCACCCCGGCGCGCTTCACGGCCGAGTACCTGGGCGTCGACGCCACGCGGGAGGTCGGCGAGCTCGACTGGCTGGCGATCCCCTCGCAGCGGCTCGGCACCGTGCGCGCGGGCCGGCTCTTCCACGACCGCATCGGCCTGGAGGCCGTGCGCGAGCGGCTGCGCTGGTACCCGCGCGACGTGTGGCTCTACCGCATGGCCTGCCAGTGGGTGCGCGTGGCCCAGGAGGAAGCCTTCGCCGCCCGCGCCGGCGACGCGGGCGACGAGCTGGGCTCCCGGCTGGTGGCCGCGCGGCAGGTGATCGAGCTGATGCGCCTCTGCTTCCTGGCCGAGCGCGAGTACGCTCCTTACTGGAAGTGGTTCGGCAGCGCCTTCGCCCGCCTGGCCTGCGCGCCGCGGCTCACGCCCGTCTTCCACGCGGTGCTGGACGCGGGCGGCTGGAAGGCGCGCGAGGCCGCGCTCGGGCCGGCGTACCTGCACGCGGGCGAGATGCACAACGCGCTGGGGGTGACCGCGCCGCTGGAGGCGCGCATGGCCCCGTTCCACGGGCGGCCCTACCTTGTGCCGCACGCGGACCGCTTCGCCGAGGCGCTGCGCGGGGCCATCCGCTCCGAGCGCCTGCGCGCGCTCCCCGCTTACGGCGCCGTGGACCAGTTCGCCGACTCCACCGACGTCGCGGAAGACGTCGGCGGCATGCGGGCGCTCACGGCCATCTATCGCACCTGATCAGGGATTTCGACGGGAGAAGACGAAGATGCCGGCGTACATCCTGGTCGACATCGACGTGCACGACGCCGAGCGCTACGAGGAGTACAAACGCCTGGCGCCGCCCTCGATCGCGGCGTACGGCGGGCGCTACCTGGTGCGCGGCGCGCCGGTGGAGCAGCTGGAGGGCTCCTGGCGCCCGCGGCGGCTCGTGGTGCTCGAGTTCCCCACCGCCGAGCGGGCGCGCGCGTGGTGGAGCTCCCCCGAGTACGCCGAGGCGAAGGCGCTGCGCCAGGCCATCGCCGGCGCCCACATGATCCTGGTGGAGGGCGTCCCGTCACCGGTCGGGTGACACCGTGCGGCAGGTGGTGATGCGATGATCTGGCTGCGCGCGGCGCTGTTCTTCCTCGTGGTGCCGGGGACGGTGCTCGGCCTCGTCCCCGCCGCCCTGGTGAGCTACGGGCCGCGGCCGCGGGTGGACGCCGGGCCCTTGCGGCTCCTCGGGCTCGCCGCCGCCGCCGCCGGGGTCGGCGTGATCCTCTGGTGCTCCGTGGAGTTCGTGCGGCGGGGCCGGGGCACCGCCGCGCCGTACGACCCGCCGCGCGAGCTGGTCGCCGTGGGCCTGTACCGCTGGGTGCGCAACCCCATGTACGTCGCCGCCGTGCTCGCCGTCGTCGGCGAGGCGCTCTGGACGGGCGCGCCCGTGCTGCTCGCCTACGCCGCGGCGCTCGCCATCGCCTACCACCTCTTCGTGCGCCTCCACGAAGAGCCGCGCCTGCGCAGGGCGTTCGGTCCCGCCTACGAGCGCTACTGCGCCGCCGTCCCGCGCTGGCTCCCCCGCCGCCCCGCGAACGCCCCTCCGCCGGACTCCGCCGTCCCGTAGCCGGCCGGACGCGCCGCCGCTACGCCAGGTGGGCCGGCGCACGAGGCGGTTCACTCGCCCGCTTCTTTCTCGTGGATTAGCCTCAATTCAGCGGGGCGCGCGTGATGCTTGCCTTACAATTCCGGCCGTCCTCTATTGTGTCAGCCCCCGCGATCCGGCGTCGAGTGCGTCCCGGCGGCTTGAGTGCCGTCCAGTCGGAGCGGACAGGTGCCCGATCGCACTCGGCCGCCGCGCGCGAGCCGGCGGCGTCATCCAGACACGAGAGGAGCGCACGATGAAGAAGCTCAGACTGGACCTGGACGCGCTGGTGGTCGAGTCCTTCGACACCGCCCGTGGCGCCGAACGCGGCGGCACCGTGCGCGCGAACGAGCAGGAGTACTGTCCGTATTGCTGCTGCTGCCCGTGCTGCTGTACGTGCTGCAACACCTGCTGCGCCACCTGCCCCGCGACGTGCCAGAACACCTGCGACGACGCTACCTGCCTCAGCTGCGAGTACACCTGCCAGAACGAGTACACCTGCGCCTACTACTCCTGCTACTCGTGTGAGGAGCCGTGCATGACCTACGACCAGTTCACCTGCCCGCCGTACTGCGACCAGTAGGCTCTCCACGGTGACGCACCGCCGCCGGACCCATCCGCGGGTCCGGCGGCGGCGCTGCTTTCCCATCCGTCACGCCAGGGTGGTGCCGTCCCCCGGTTCCACGCATGTTGCGCGGGCATCGCGCCGTGTCTCGCGCCCTCCACCCTGCCTGAAGCCGACCGGGAAGCTCGATGTCCGACGCAGCGCCGCCATCGAACCGGCGAGAATCCCCGTGGCGCAGGCCCGAGCGCTGGGCACAGGCCGGGATCACCATCCAGTTCCTGGCCCTGGTGCGGATCCTGGCCGAGTACTTCCGCCTGAAGCACGTGCAGGGAGGCCGGCTCCCCCTCGCCGTCGTCGACGACTACGTGGCGGGCGCGCTGATCGCCGCCGCGCTCTGCTGGCTCGCCGTCGTGCTCTACTTCCTCCGGCGCCACCGCGGCGCGCTCGCCGCCTCGGTCCTGAGCGTGGCCGTGCTGCTCGCCTACAAGCTCCTCTTCATGGGCTGACGCGGATGGAGGAGACGGATCGAGAGCACGTCCGCGGAATACCTGTCACCCGGCTCCCACCTCCTCCCCGCCCACCAGCAGCCGGTAGCGCTCGACGATCCGCTCGGTGACCTCGGGGAGCGGGTAGTGCCCGGGGTCGAGCACGTAGTGCTGCGACACCCCGTCGATCATCGCGAAGAGGAGCGCCGCCTCCAGCCGGGCGTCGGGCACGCCGGCCTCGCGCAGGTAGCGCTCCAGCGTGGCCAGGATCGTCCCCGTCCACCCCTGGATCCGCTCGCCGAGGCCCTCCAGCACCGCCGCCTGCATCCGCACCCCGTACGACAGCCGCCAGAAGAGCGTGTTGCGGCGCAGGATCTCGAAGCTCCCGCGCACCAGCCGCTCCACGCGCCGCCGCGGGTCGGGCTCCGCCTCGGCGGCCGCGAACGAGGCGCGCACGTCGTCCATGCTCGCCTCGAAGATCGCGCGCAGCAGCGCGTCCTTGCTCTCGAAGTAGTTGTAGAGCAGCCCCTGCGAGATCCCCGCCGCGTCCGCGATCATCTTCACCGACGTGCGTTCGTAGCCGTGCTCCGCGAACAGCCGCAGCGCGTGCTCCACGATCCGCGCCCGGCTGGCCGCGCGGATCCGCTCGTTCTGCTGGGGAGAGCGAGGGCTCATCTCGAATCCCGGTTAGCGGTCGCTCGGGCGTGGCGCGCCAGGAGCTCACCACGACCCTTGCCAAACTTTTGATTGAACGTACATTCATCCAAAGAAGGTGTCAAGAACAAGCCGAAACGCGGAGACGATCCCATGAGCACGACCACCGTGGCACTGGAGCAGCGCCGCGCGCCCGCGTGGCTGGACACCGGGGCCTATCCCTTCGCGCACCACTGGGCCGAGCTCCCCGGCGGGCGCCGGATGCACTACCTCGACGAAGGCGCGGGCGAGCCGATCCTGTTCGTGCACGGCACCCCCACCTGGAGCTTCGAGTGGCGGCACCTGGTGCGCGGGCTCGCGTCCACGCACCGCTGCGTCGCGCCGGACCTGCTCGGCTTCGGCCTCTCCGACCGGCCGCGCGACTTCGCCTACACCCCCGAGGCCCACGCCGAGGCGCTCGAACGGTTCGCCGACGCGCTGGGGCTGGACGGCTTCACCCTGGTGGTGCACGACTACGGCGGGCCGATCGCGCTCCCGCTCGCCCTGGCCGGCAGAGCGCGCCGGCTGGTGGTGCTGAACACCTGGATGTGGAGCTTCGCGGGCGACCGGTCGATGGAGACGAAGGCGCGCGTCGCCGGCGGCCGGCTCGGGCGCTGGCTGTACCGGCGCCTCAACTTCTCGCTGAAGGTGATCGTGCCGGGCGCGTACGGCGACAAGAGCAGGCTCACCCCCGCCGTCCACCGCCAGTACCTGGCCCCCTTCCCCGACGCCTGGTCGCGCGGCGCCGTGCTGTGGCCGCTGGCGAAGGCCCTCCTCGGCTCCGGCGCCTTCTACGACTCGCTCTGGCGCCGGCGCGACGCGCTGCGAGGCCTTCCCGCGCTGATCGTGTGGGGGATGCGCGACCCCGCGTTCCCGCCGCGCCACCTGGAGCGCTGGAAGGCGGCGCTTCCCGGCGCGCGCGTGGTCGAGCTCCCCGCCGCCGGCCACTGGCCGCATGAAGAGCAGCCCGACGACGTGCTCGCCGCCGTCCGCGCCTTCCTGAAATGAAGTGCGAGGTGCGAAGTGCGAAGTGCTGGGAATCGATCGGCGCGCTCAGCACTTCGCACTCAGGACTTCGCACTTCGCACTGCCGTTCGGGCGTGTCCCTCCGCTGCGCTCCGGGCCGGGCTGCGCGCGCGGTAGGGCAGCAAACAACGCTGCCCAACCGCGCCGGGCCACCGCCGCCACGATACCCCTGTGGCGGCGGCGTCCCGGCCCTGTCGGGCGCGCATCCCTCACGCGGGTCGTTGCCGTTTGCGTTTGAAGCCTCGCGGGGTTTGCGAGGCTTTCTGCGGTTGTTGCCGCGGCTTCAGCCGCCTTTGCGCCCTCGACCCCCCGAGCCCCCAAACGACCGAGCCCGGCCGCGGGGCCGGGCTCGCTCGTCAGGGCTTCCTGAGCATTTCCTGGTAGGAGTGGAGTGTCTGTTCCATGCTCGACGCGGTCCTCAGGCAGAGGTTCGCTACTTCCACCGCCTCGTCGGCGCGACGGTTGGCATCCATCAACAGCGTCTGCCGCCGCACCGACTGCTCAACCAGCTGCGGGTCCACCGCCGTCGGCGCCGTCAGGGCGAACACCACCGTCATCCCCAGAGCCCCCAGCGCGATCCCGCGCACGAACGACCGCGTCTTCTCGTACTCTGCCGCGCCGTCGTAGATGATCACCTGCGCGGCTTTTCTCCTGCCCTTCCACTCCACCCACCTGCGCACCAGCACGTCCATGCGGCGCCTCCGGCTGCGAGGAGAGAACGGGTAGTCCGCCCCTCGTTTTCCAAGTTCCGTGCCACCTCCGGGGCCACGAAGGCTAAGAAACACGCCGAAAACGAGATAGGGCCGGTCCGCCGTCCGCCCGGGACGCGCCGGGCTCCCGGAACAAATTTCTCCCCCGTACCATCACGTCGGCCGGTTGCACCATTCCGTTCCACCCGTCCGGGGGACGGTGTCTTCCCTCCGGCTGCGTTGGTCGAGGGAGGTTCCTGCGGGCCAGTCGTCCAGCCACGGGACGACTAGTCCTTGCTTCCGCCTGGTTCTGGTGAGACTTTCAAAAGAGCGACCCGGCAGTGGGTCGCGCATCACTCGGCAGGAGCCCAGCCATGGAGCGGGATCGGATCATCACGGTGGACCCCGAGGTCATGAGCGGCACGCCGGTGTTCGCGGGTACGCGCGTGCCGGTCGAGAGCCTGATCGCCCACCTGAAGGCCGGGGAGACGCTCGAAGACTTCCTGGCCGGCTTCCCCAACGTACGCCGCGAGCAGGCCGAGGCGTTCCTGGAGCTCGCGCTCCGTGCTGCACTCGGCGGCCATGCGCGTGCTGCTTGACGAACAGCTCGACCACCGGCTCAAGCCCCTCTTCGACCCGCAGCTCGAAGTCTGGACCGTGCTGGAACGCGGGTGGGACGGCATGAAGAACGGGGCACTGCTCCGGGCCGCCCAGACGGAGTTCGACGCCTTCGTCACGATGGACCGGGGCATCCCGCACCAGCAGAACGTGAGCGCGTTGTCGCTCGGCATCGTCATCCTGCGCGCGCCGAGCAACCGCCGCGCAGACCTGGCGCCGCTCATCCCACAGGTAAACGCGGCGCTGCAGAACATTCGCCCCGGTGAGGTCGTCTACATCGGGGAACAGAAGGGACCGCAGTAGAACCCCGCGCTCACGCCCCTCCCGTTACCGAGAAGCGCCCGGGTTCGCCTCGCGCGAACCCGAACCTGCGACGACCACCGTCCGCCCGCCCTCGTTCCCCAGCCGGTCCACGGCCGAGACGGCCACCACTTCCGCCCCGGCAGGCAGCGCGTGCTCCCGCATCCAGCCGGGGATCACCTCGGTCGTCCAGCGGCGGTCGGCGGCGCGGGACTGGACCACCCAGCGGAACGGCGCGGGGCCGCCGCCCGGCTCCAGGGCGACCGTCAGCCTGCCGCTCGCGGCGTCGCGCACGAGGGTGGCGCGGGGGCGGCCCGGGCGGGCGCGCGAGAGCCAGGGCGAGGAGGGGACCAGCGCCGGCTCGCGGTACGCCTCGCGCGCCAGCCGCTCGGAGAGGCTGTCGCGGTCGATCCAGAACGCCTTGATGCTGAAATGCACGTTCCCCGTGGCCCCGGGGCGCCCGCGCGTCACGTAGATCTGCCCCAGCACCTCGCTGGCGGGCCACGGCGTGGGGTTCCCTTCCCAGGTGCGGCTGGTGAAGTTCCCCGGCCACAGGTGCCGCCCCATGACGTTCTCCTCCACCCACCAGTCCAGCAGCACCGGGTAGCTCTGCCCCGTCTGCGCGATCGGCCAGTAGAGCTGCGGGGTGAAGTAGTCCATCCACCCCTCGCGCAGCCACCTGCGCGCGTCGGCGTAGAGCATGGCGTACTGGTCGAAGCCCGTGGTGATCTGCGGCGGGTACCCCGGGCGCCAGATGCCGAAGGGGCTGATGCCGAACTTCACCCACGGCTTCTCGCGCTTGATCTCGCCGTACAGGCGCCGGACGAACTCGTCCACGTTGCGGCGCCGCCAGTCGTCGCGCGAGAGGCGCCCGCCCGAGGCCACGTAGCGCCGCCAGCTCGGCTCGTCGGGGAAGTCGACCGTCCGCCCCGCCGAGTCGCGCTCCGGGTAGGGGTAGAAGTAGTCGTCGATGTGCACCCCGTCGACGTCGTAGCGGCGCACCACGTCCAGCATCACGCGGATCGAGTGGTCCTGCACCGCCGGCTCGCCGGGGTCCATCCACAGGTAGCGCCCGTACTCCTTCACCAGCTCGGGCCGCGTGCGCGAGAGGTGCGTGGGCGCCTGCGGCGACTTGGCCGAGGGGTGCCGCGCGCGGTAGGGGTTGAACCAGGCGTGCAGCTCCAGCCCGCGCCGGTGCGCCTCGGCCACCGCCACCTCCAGCGGGTCCCAGAGCGGGTCCGGCGCCCTCCCCTGCTCGCCGGTCAGGTACTCCGACCACGGCTCCAGCTCCGAGGGGTAGAGCGCGTCCGCCGCCGGGCGCACCTGCAGGATTACGGCGTTCAGCCCCAGCGCCACCGCGCGGTCCAGCATCCCCACCAGCTCGATCCTGGCGCTGTCCGCCGGCACCCCGGGGCGCGACGGCCAGTCGATGTTCGCCACGCTCGCCACCCACACGCCCCGGAACTCGCGCATCACCGGCGGCGGCGCGTCCGCGAGGAGCGGCCGCGCGCCGGGCCGGTTCGGCGCGCAGCCGGCGGCCAGGGCGAGCGGAAGGAGCGCGAGGGGCGGGCGGAAGCGGCGGACGGGCGGGCGCATGCGCGGCCTTGGCTCGGGTGGCGGTGGATGAGATGCGCGAACCTGCCGCCGACAAGCTGTCGCGTCCGCCGCGCGCGCGACAGGGGCGGCGTCTTTTTCCGCCCTCCACCACGCTTCGGCGTTTCTCCGCTCCGCCGTGTCGATCCGTAGCCGCTCGATAGGACGAGCGGGTTTGCGCCGGGGACCACCGGGAGTTAATCCTTAAGTATTAACACTACAGTGTAATAATACTATAATGGTAATAGGATTTGCAACGCGAAGGAGGTGGTCGGGACGGTCAAGGCGAGGGGGCGGCCCCCGCGTAGAGTTCCTCCAGCGTCACCAGCCGGATGCGCGGGTCCTTCCTCGCGCGGGTCCGGAACTCCGCGGTAAACGCCGTCGAGGCGACGAAGAGGAAGCCCGCGGAGCGTGAGTCGGAGAGGGCGTCCCTGGCCCACCCCTGCCCGGAGCGCCCCAGGTCGTCGAGGTCGCGCAGGAGGTCGGTGAGCACGTCGCTCCCCACCGGGCGGGTCGACCACTTGACCTCGCCCGCGAGGATGCGGCCGTCCTCCAGCCGCGCCACCAGGTCCACCTCGATGCTGCGCCGGTTGCGGTCGCGCCCTTCCCAGCGCGCCCACTCGCCGGCGGCCGGCAGACCCCAGGAGGCGTGGCAGCGGGTGAAGGCCTCGCGCACCAGGCGCTCGAACACCTTCCCCATGTAGTCGTTCAGGAGCGGCTCCACGCGCGCCTCCCAGACGCCCAGCGCGTCGCCGGTCTCCAGCAGACTGCGGTTCGGGTGCACGAACCGGTACCAGAAGCGCACCGCGTTGTCGGCGATGCGGTACCGGTACGCCGCCTTGGGAGGTGCGTCGAAGTTCCGCTCGCGCCAGACCAGCTCCAGCTCCTCGAGCACGCGCACGGCCCGGCGGACCACGTACGGCCGGTCTCCGAGCCCCGTGGCGCCGGCGATCTCCTCGATCTGCGTCTTCCCGGCCGCGATCGCGGCGAGAACGGCGCGGTACTCGGCGGGGTCTCGGATTCCCTTCTCCTGCTCGACCACCCGCTCCAGCTGGATGTGCACCTCGCCGCGCGGCGAGAGGACCGTTTCGGCCGCCCGGCCCGCCAGGGGCTCGCCGGGGCGCAGGATGGCCAGGAAGCGCGGCGTGCCGCCCAGGATGCCGTACGCCAGCGCCTTCTCGCGCGCCGGCCGCTCGCCGAGCATGCGCGCGGCGTCGAAGTAGTCGAACGGGCGCAGCCGGGCGGCCCAGTTCCAGCGCCCGTAGAGCGGGCCTGCCCCGTGCTCCAGCCGCTCCATGGTCCCCACCGCCGACCCGCAGCCACCAGCACCAGCGGGCGCCCGCGCAGCTCGCGGTCCCACACCGCCATGAGCTGGGAGGCGATGTCCTCCTCGCCTCCCAGCAGGTACTGGAACTCGTCGAGCACCACGGTGAAGGGCCCCTCGCCGGCCAGGTCGGCGAAGAGCCGGAACACGTTGCGCCAGCTCGGGAAGAGCGACGGGTCCGCGTCGGCGGGGTCGGAGAGGAGAGGGGCGATCTCGCGCAGCAGCTCCTGCTTGTTCAGCTCCGGCGTGGTGTCGCCCGCCAGGAAGTAGAAGAACCGCCGCCCCTCGAAGGCGTGGTCCAGGAGGAATGTCTTTCCCACCCGCCGGCGGCCGTACAGCAGCGCGAGCGCCGGCCCGCCCCGCTCCACCATGGAGCGCAGCTCCTTCAATTCCCGCTCGCGGTCGACCAGGGGTGGTAGGGGCAGCTTCGGAATCGCCATGGGGCCGGTGTAAGTGGTCGTGGAGAGATTAACAGCATAGTGTTATTACACTATAGTGTCAATGCAGTCGCGGGCCGTGCCCATGCGAGCCAGGCGGTCACCCTCACCGCGCGGCCAGGCGGGCCACGCAGGCGCGCTCTTCGGGGCCGAGCCAGGGGGGCGAGCCGGCGGCGGCGTTGTCGGCCATGTGGCGGGGGCTGGAGGTGGCGGGGATGGCGACGTGGCAGCGCGGGTCGCTCAGGATCCACTTGAGCAGCGCCTGCGGCCAGGTGCGCACCCCGAACGGCCGGAGCGGCTCCAGCTCGCGCTCGGGGACGCGGCGCAGCAGGCTCCGCTCGCCGAATGGGCGCATCACCACCACGCCGAGCCCCAGCTCCGCCGCCAGGGGGAGAATCTCACGCTCCACCTCGCGCTCCAGCGGGTTGTACGGCACCTGCACGGCGGTCACGCGCCCCGTCTCCATCACGCGCCGCAGCTCGCCGAAGGCGGAGGGCGCGTAGTGGGTGGCGCCGATCGCGTCGACCCGCCCCTCGTCGCGCAGGCGCTCCAGCAGCGGCAGGTGGGTGCGCCAGGCCACCAGGTTGTGGAGCTGGTAGAGCTCGACGCGCCCGCCGTAGAAGCCGAGCGCGCGCTCCACCTGCCGCCGCCCCTCGTCGCCCGAGCCCGTCCACACCTTGGTGGCCACCAGCGCGCGCTCGCGCCGCCCCCGGAGCGCCTCCCCGAGCACCCGCTCGGCCTCGCCGTACATCGGCGAGCTGTCGAAGAAGCTGGCCCCGCCCGCGAGCGCCGCGTCGACCACCTCGCGCGCGCCCCGCTCCCCCGCCGGGCCGCGCACGTCGAAGGTCTGCCAGGTCCCCATCCCCACGACCGGCACCGTCAGCCCGGTCCCGCCCAGCGCGCGATGCTCCATCCCAACCCCAGGTGCGAAGTGCGAAGTGCGAGGTGCGAGGTGCGAAGATGGTAGGAGACAGAGTCGAGCGCACTCACGCACTTCCGCACTCACGCACTTTCAGAACCGCACCTCCACCCGCGTCGTGACCGTGCGCGGCAGCGGGGGGGAGCCGAGGTCGACCACGGCGGTGGGGGCCGCGAAGACGTAGGCGTTCACCTCCGGGTCCAGCCCCGAGTAGGGGGTCCACGTCGCCAGGTTGCGGCCGGCCACGGTGAGCTCCACCCCGGCGGCCCCGATCCGGCGCGTCCACGCGGGGGGCGCAGAGAGGGTGAGGGCCACCTCGCGCAGCTTCACGAAGTCGGCGTCTTCCACGAAGGGGCCGTTCACCCCCAGCAGCCCCGCCACCACCGCGGCCTGGTCCTCCAGCGGGGCGGAAGCCTCCACGGCCTCGCGGCAGGTGAGCAGGCTGGCGCAGCGCAGCTGCCGGGCGGCGTTCCAGAGCCGGGCGCCGCCCTGGTGCTCCAGCCGCGCGGAGAGCGTGACCCGCTGGCCCAGGCGCAGGCGGCTGGCCAGCGCCAGCATGCGCGTGGGGAGCGGCGCGCCCAGGTACACCTGCTCCCGGCCCACCACCACCTCGCAGTCGGGGTTGCCGGTGAAGCAGCCCTGCGCGTCGATGAGCCCGTCGCCGTCGCGGTCCCCCCAGGAGAGGAGCGGGAGGGCGAAGTAGGCGCCCAGCGGGTAGCCCTCCTGGATGCGCTGCCGCACGGGCTCGGTGACCAGGAACGGGCCGCTGCGCCGGGTGACGCGGTTGCGGTTGGCGGCCCCCAGCAGCTCCACCTCCCACCCCAGCGAGGCCCGGTCGACGAGCCGCGCGCGCAGCGCCAGCTCGGCGCCGGCGTTGCGCACGTCGGCGCCGTTGTGGAACGAGGGGACGGCGGGCTCGCCGGGGAGGCGCTCGAACACCACCACGTCGCGGTCGTGGCGCCGGTAGGCGGTGAGCCCCACCCCCAGGCGCCCGCCGAAGAGGGCGGCGTCGAGGCCGCCCTCCAGCTCTTCGGAGCGCTGCGGGGCGGGCGCCACGCACGCCTGGCCCAGCGGGCAGAGGGTGAGCTCGCCCTGGCGGTCGAGGCCGGGCGCCGTCTCGGCGTTGCGCGCGATGCGCCCCCAGGCGGCGCGCAGGGTGAGCCCCGAGAGCCACTCCGGGGCCGGGAAGAACCACTCGTCGGCGAGCGACCAGGCGGCGCCCAGCGAGGCGGACCAGAGCGCGTCGCGGCTGCGGGGCTCGTCGCGGCGCAGCACCCCGTCCAGGCGCACGGTGCCGCGCCAGGCGAGCTCCGGCCGCAGGTAGGCCCCCAGCACCACGCGCCGCGCCAGCGCGGCGGACTCGGTGGGGGTGGTGGAGAGGGTGGAGCGCTCGCGGGCGGCGTAGCGGTCGGAGAGCCGCTCCACGCCCAGGGTGGCGCGCAGCCCCAGCGCGTCCGGCCGCCCGAGCGCCGCGGCGGCCTCGAGCGCCACGTCGCGCAGCTCGCGGTCCACCTCGGCGCCCTCGGTGAACGCGGGCTGCACGCTGGAGAGCGTCTGCCGCGTGCGCACTTGGTCGCGGCCCAGGCGGTCGATCCCGAAGCGCCCGCCCAGCGTGAGCCACTCGCGCGCGCTCCAGGCGGCCTCCAGGCCGGCGGTGGCGCGCCAGGTCTGCAGGGTGTTCTCGTAGAAGTCGGCGTCGGGGCCCGTGAACGGGGGCCGGTAGCCGCTGCGCAGCGCCTCGTCGGCGGTGCCCAGGAGGCCGCCCAGGACGATGCTGAGGCTGTTGTTCCCCTCGTACGGGAGCCGCTGGTCGCGGCGCACGTGGGCGGTGTGCGCCGTCACCTCCACCCCGGCCAGGGGGCGCACGGTGACGCGCCCGCGCAGGTCCCAGCGCGTCTCGTCGTTCTCCTCCAGCACGCCCAGCGCGCGCTCCAGGCCGGCGCCGGCGGCGTAGGAGACCCGCCCCCCGCCGCCGTCCACGCCGAACCCCGCGCCGCGCCGGGCGCCGGTGCGGAAGGGGCTGGCCTGGTCCAGCGGGCTGAAGGCCACGAGCGAGTCGGCCAGGGGGGTGCAGAGCGAGGCGGCCCGGAACACCAGGAGGCAGTTGGCGACCCGGACGCCGGCGGGGGTGCGGCCGATCTGGGCGAAGTTGGCGGGGTAGCCGCCGGGGTCCTCGCGCGCGCCCGCCTCGGCGAAGGCGCGCCAGCGGGGGCGCCCGGGCGCGCCGCGGCGGGTGCGGACCTCGATGACGCCGCTGGCGCCGGCGGGGCCGTAGAGCGCGGCGGCCGCGGGGCCGGGGAGGACGGCCACGCTCTCCACCTGGTCGGGGTCCAGGTCGTCGTAGCCCGAGATGGGGGTGAGGCCGTCGACGTCGAAGAGGCCGGCCACGTTCTCGCTGGCGGTGCGCACGCCGTCCACCACCAGGAGCGGGGAGCGGTGCAGGGAGATGGTGGTGGGCCCGCGCATCTCGATGAACGAGGCGGCGCCCACGCTGCCGCTGGCGCGGCGCACGAAGAGCCCCGGCGCGCGCCCCTGCACCAGCTCGGAGAAGCTCTCGGCCGAGACGCGCCCCGCGCTGTCGGGCCGGATGCCGTGGACGGCGGCGCCGGCGGGCCCGGTGTGCCAGGCCACGGTGTCCCCACGGTAGTCGACGATGATGGCCTGCAGCGGGAGCACGAAGTCGACTTCGGCCGCGCCGTCCGCCGCCACCTCCACCGCGCGCTCCTGCGTCTCGCTCCCCAGCCGGCCTGCCCGCACGCGCACGGTGCCCGGGGCGAGGCCGGACAGGGCGAAGCGCCCCGCGGAGTCGGTGACGGCGCGGACCCGCTGTGCATGCACGGTGGCGCCGGCCAGCGGCGCCCCGGCGGGGTCGCTCACGCGGCCGCGGACGACGCCGGTCTGCGCGGCGAGCGGGGTGGCCGGCAGCGCCAGGAGGAGCAGGGCGAGGAGGCTGCGTCGCATGGGTCCAGCGGAGACGGAGGTGGCCGCGTGCCCGCCGGGCAGGCGGCGGACCGCGGGGTGGAGAGGGACTGCAATGAAGAACGCGCGGGGGAGGACAATGTGTCAACGGCGGGGGGCTTACCCCCGCGCGGCCGATCCAGGCGCGGCGGCGGGGGCCCTCACCCGCCGCCTGAGAGCGGCAACCCTCTCCCAACTTCGGGAGAGGGTGGACTTTACGAGCCGGGGGCGAGGGTGGGGTGGTGCTGGCTGTTCCCTGTCCCCTGTCCCCTATTCCCTGCCGTTCCGCGTGAGGGATGCGCGCCCGACAGGGCCGGGACCGTGGCGGCCGGGCTGTTTCGGCCGACGCGGGCCCGGCGCGGTTGGGCACGGTCGTATCGTGCCCTACCGCGCGCGCAGCCCGGCCCGGAGCGCAGCGGAGGGACACGCCCAGGACCGCAGTGCGAAGTGCGAGGTGCGAAGTGTGAAGTGCGAAGTGCGTGACTGTCCCGACGCCGGAGATCAGGGGATGGCCGCGGCGAGGCGGGCGGCGACGGCGGCGACGTGGGGCTCGTGCAGGATGGTGCCGTGGCTGCCCGTGACTTCGTGCACGGTGGCGCCGCCCTCGGCCAGGGCGCTCCAGTAGCCGGGCCCCAGCCGCGGGGAGTGCATCCGGGCGGAGCCGGCGGTGTGGAAGTAGGTGAGGTGCCCCCGGTACGGCAGGGCCCGGTAGCCCACCAGCGCGTGCAGGTTGGCGCTGCGCACGGCGGTGAGCTGCAGCACTTCGTCCACGCGCGACTCGGGGAGCGTGCGCGGGGCCCTGGCCTGGCGTATGGCGGCCAGCGCCTGCTCGCGCTTCGGCAGGTGGCGGATCTTCTCCACCTTCACCAGCCCGGCGACGGCCCACCCGGCCAGGTCGGCGACGATGCGCTGCAGGATACGCGCGTGGCTGAGCGCGTCGGCGCGGTCGGCGTCGGGGTCGGGGGCGGCGGTGTCGAGCATGGCCAGGAGCGCCACTTCCTCGCCGGCGGCGTGGAGCTGCTGCGCCATCTCCCACGCCAGCAGCCCGCCGTACGACCACCCGCCCAGGTGATAGGGCCCATGGGGCTGCAGCCGGCGGACGCCTTCCAGGTAGCAGGCGGCCATCTCGGCCACGCTGCCGAGCGGCGCCCGGCCGTCGTCGATGCCGCGCGCCTGCAGGCCGTAGACGGGGTGCTCGGGGGCCAGGAGCCCGGCCAGGGTGCGGTAGCAGACCACGTGGCCGCCGCCGGGGTGCCCCAGGAAGAGCGGGGGGCGGCTCCCCAGCGGCTGCAAGGGCACCAGGGGGAGGCGGACCTCGCGCGGCTGCCGCCCGGCCACCAGCCAGGCCACCTGCTCGATCGTCGGCCCGCGCAGCAGCTCGGCCACGGGGAGCTGCACGCCCAGCTCGGCGCGGATGCGGGACATGAGCCGGGTGGCGGTGATCGACTGGCCGCCCAGGTCGAAGAAGTCGTCGTGCACGCCCACGCGCTCCACGCCCAGCACCTCGCGCCAGAGGGCGGCCAGCTTCTCCTCCAGCGGCGAGCGCGGGCCCACGTGGCGCACGGCGACGGCGACGGCGCCGGGCGCGGGGAGGGCGCGGCGGTCGAGCTTGCCGGCGGGGGTGCGGGGGAGCGCGCCGGTCCAGGCGAAGGTGGAGGGGACCATGTACTCGGGGAGCCGCTCGCGCAGGAAGCCGCGCAGCGCCTCGGGCTCGGGCCGCTCGCCGCCCCGGGCGACGAGCCAGGCGGCCAGCCGCCGCTCGCCCGCGCCCTCGCTCACCGGGAGGGCGGCGGCCGCGGCGACGGCCGGGTGCGCGGCCAGGGCCTGCTCGACTTCCTCCAGCTCGATGCGGTAGCCGCGCACCTTGACCTGCGCGTCGCGGCGGCCCAGGAAGTCGAGCGTGCCGTCGCCGCGCCAGCGGGCCAGGTCGCGGGTGCGGTACATACGCGCGCCGGGCGGGCCCCAGGGGTCGGGTAGGAAGGATTCCGCGGTGAGGCCGGGGCGCGCCGCGTACCCCCGCGCCACGCCCGGGCCGCCGATCCACAGCTCGCCGGGGACGCCGATGCCGGCGGGGTGGAGCGCCGGGTCGAGCACGTAGGCGCGCGCGTTGGCGATCGGGCGGCCGAGGGTGACGCGCCCGGTCCCGGGCGGGAGGTCGGCGGCGGTGCAGTAGACGGTGGTCTCGGTGGGGCCGTAGATGTTCACCACGCGGCGCACGCCGGCCCGGTACAGCTCGTCCACCAGCGACGGCAGCACGGCCTCGCCGCCCACGACGGCGGTCTTCAGCCCCGGCGGGAGCCCGGTGCGCAGGCGCTCGGCGGCGGCGGTGGGGACGAAGCAGGCGGTGTCGACCGCGCACCCCTCCGGCGCCCCGGCGAGCGCGTTCTCCACCAGCACGGCGGTGCCGCCGAAGCAGAGCGCGCCGAACAGCTCGGGGACGGAGAAGTCGAAGTTGGCGGGCGCGGCGGCCAGGCTCGTCCCCGGCCCGCCGACCATCTCCGCCCAGTGGTGGAGGACGGCGACGACGGAGCGGTGCTCGGCCTCCACGCCTTTCGGTCCGCCGCTCGATCCCGAGGTGAAGCAGAGGTACGCCAGGTTCGCGGGAGTCGCGAGCGGCGCCGGGTCGTCGTCGCGCCCGCCGTCCAGCGCGGCGGCGTCGACCCCGGCGGCTTCGACGGGGAGCGCGGCGAGCCGGGCGCGCCAGGCGGCGTCCACGACGACGAGGCGGGCGCGCGCGGCCCGCAGCACGGCGTCGTGGCGGGCGGCGGGGGCGCGCGGGTCGAGCACGGTGTAGGCGCCGCCGGCCTTGAGCACCCCCAGCATGGCGGCGACGAGCGCGGGCGTGCGCTCCATCAGCAGGGCGACGCACGCCTCGGGGCCGATCCCGCGGCCGCGCAGCGCGTGGGCCATGCGGTTGGCGCGGCGGTTCAGCTCGGCGTACGACAGGCTCTCGCCGCCGTGGACGATCGCCGGGCGCTCCGGCGTCGCCCGGGCCTGGCGCTCGAAGAGCTGGTGCAGGGTGAGGTCGGGGACGGGGCGCGCGGTGCGGTTCCAGGCGGCGGCCGCGCGGACTTCCTCCTCCGTCGCCAGGGAGACGCGGGAGATGCGGCGGTCCGGGTCCGCGGCGAAGCGCTCCAGCACCGCCGTGAGGTGGCGGGCCAGGAGCCCGGCGGTGGCGGGCTCGTAGAGGCCGGTGGCGTACAGCAGATCGGCGGCGACCGCGCCGCCGCCGCCGCGGTCCTCCAGCATCAGGATCAGGTCGAAGGCGCAGGTGCCGGAGTCCACGCTCTCCTGCTCGGCGTCGATCCCGGGGAGGCGCAGCGCCTGCGAGGCGGCGTCGGTGAGGACCAGGACGGACTGCACCAGCGGCGGCCGGCCTGGGTCGCGCCGGACGCTGGCCAGCTCGACGATGCGGTCGAAGGAGAGCCCGGCGTGCTCCTGCGCGCCCAGCGCGGCGGCGTGCGCGCGCCGGACCAGCTCGCGCACGGTGGGGTCGCCGTCCAGCCGCACGCGCAAGGGGAGCGTGGCGGCGAAGAAGCCGGCCAGCGCCTCCAGCTCGGGCCTCTGGCGGTTGGCGAGCAGGGTGCCGAGGAGGAAGTCTTCTTCGCCCGCGCTGCGGCCCAGCACCAGGGCCCAGGCGGCGGCCAGGACGGCGTAGAGGGTGGTCCCCTCGCGCCGGGCGAGCGCGCGCAGGGTGCCGGCGAGCGGGGGGGCGACGGCGAAGGGGTGCCTGGCGCCGGCCCAGTCCTGCACGGCGGGCCGCGGCCGGTCGGGCGGCACCTCCAGCACGTGCGGCGCCCCGGCCAGCCGCTCGCGCCAGTACGCCGCGTCGGCCGACGGGTCCGCCTCGCGCCGCCACTGCCACGCGGCCCAGTCGCGGAAGCGGAGCGGCAGCGGCGGGAGGTCCGCCGGCCGCCGGGCGGCGCGGGCGGCGTAGAGCGCGCTCAGCTCGCGCAGGAGCAGCGCGGTCGACCACCCGTCGCCCGCCAGGTGGTGGATGCCGAGCAGGAGCCGCCAGTCGTCTTTCCCGACACGCAGGAGGGCGGCGCGGAAGGTCTCGCCGCGGGCCAGGTCGAAGGTGCGCCGCGCGAAGGCGGCGGTGCGGCGGCGCGCCTCGGCCTCCGCGTCCTCCGCGTCCCCGTCTTCCAGGTCCTCCACCTCCAGCGCGAAGTCGTCCGCGCTCCCGGCCAGCTGCACGGGCTCGCTGCCGGTCTCGCGGAACGCGGTGCGCAGCGGCTCGTGGCGGGCCACCAGCGCGCCGAGCGCCCACTGCAGCGCGGCGGCGTCCAGGGGGCCGCGCAGCCGGAAGGCGAGCGGGATGGTGTAGACGGGCGCGTCGGGGGCGAGCTGGAGCAGGTACCAGAGCCGGCGCTGCTCGAAGGAGAGCGGCGCGGGCCCGTCGGGCGCGGGGGGGATGTCGTCCGCCCCCGGCGACCCGGCGCGCAGGCGCTCCAGCAGCGCGCGCTTGGCCGGCGAGAGGGCCGAGAGGCGGTCGTGCAGGTCGGTCATCGGGAACGGGCCGCGGCGGGAAAAAGAGCGCGGGCGGTCTCGACGGGCGAGGAGTCGAGGGTGCGCCCAAGGATAAGGCGCGCGGGGGGAGTGGGGAAGTGCGTAAATGCGGACGCCGCGCGACGGCGGGAGCCCTGACCCGGCGCCGCTACCGCCCGGCGTCCATCCCCACCGGCGCCAGGAGCGTCCAGGCCGGTTCGGGGGAGCGTGCCCGACCAGGCAGCACGGTGCGCCGGACACCGCAGCGTCGCTGCCTCGCCGAGACCCGCGGCTCCTCCTTCGCAAACCGTGGCAACCATGAGCTCCGCCCTGTGAGCGGTGGTGTCATTTCGCTCGCAGGGCAATCCGCCTGAACGGGCGGATTCTCCGCTCCCGCCCAGGAAAGTTTCCACAGTTGCGCATCTTATGAGACGTAAAGGTGGAATATCTCTTGCTTGGTGACGATCGGTGCCGGGCTGTCTCTGCTCGGCTCCGGGGCTCCGGTGCTCCGGGATTCGTCCACTCGGCGCAGGAGGGTACCATGCACCAACCTCGTAGGGCGAGCCGTCTCTTCGGGCTCCTGGGAGTGCTCGCCGCCACCAGTGCCGCTGCCGCGTCCTTCTCGGCGATCGACGCGGCCGCGCAGGAAGTGCCCGCCCATCCGGGCCCCCCGGTCCGCCGGGCGACCGCCGCCGAGGTGATCCAGGCGGACGCCCGCGCCTACGCGGCCCAGTTCAACGTCGGCGTCGACGAGGCGGTGCGCCGGCTCCGGGCGCAGGAGCAGCAGGGCGACGTGATCGACCGGCTGAGGAAGGCCAACCCCGGCCGCTTCGCGGGGCTGTGGGTAGAGCACCAGCCCGAGTTCCGCATCGTCGTCCGGCTGGCGGGAGACGCCCCCGCTCCGCCCGAGTTCCAGGCCGCGGCCGCCAACTCGCCGACTCCGGTCGTGTTCGTCACCGGGGCCGCCGCCACCGAGTCGCAGGTCCTCGGCAGGATCCAGGCGTCGCTGCCGCAGTTCAGGGCGGCACTTCCCGGCCTGATGGCCACGGACATGGACGTGAAGACCGGCGACATCGTGCTCATCGTCCACGCCACCGGCGCGGCGGGCGAGGCGGCGAAGGCCCAGGGAGCCGAGTTCTCCAGGCAGCTCGGCCACCCGGTGCGCATCCGGCTCGTCGACGCCCCGGAACGGGACGCGCACACGCGCGGCGGCGCGAACCTGTCCACCTGCACGTCGGGCTTCGTGGTGCAGAACAGTGCCGGCACCCGCGGCGTGCTGACCGCCGCCCACTGCGGCAACACGCAGACCTACTTCGAGTTCGGTGGCACGAGCTACGCGATCACCTTCGTGTCCGAGAGCCTCGACGCGGACGCGGACGTGCAGTGGCACACCACGTCCCACGACGAGTACCCGGAGTTCTACGCCGACCTCACCACCACCGCCCGCGTCCTGACCGGCCGGCGGCTGAGGAGCAGCACGGCGGTTGGCAACACCGTCTGCCACCGCGGGATGACGACCGGGTACAGCTGCGGCTCGGTCGCGAGCACGACGCACCAGCCGGCCTACTCCGGCGCGTGCGGCACCGTCACGTGCAGCGCCCTGTTCATCCGGGTCGAGGGCGCCAGCCTCCTGTGCGACCTCGGCGACAGCGGCGGCCCGTTCTTCAACGGCCAGACCGCCTTCGGGATCCACAAGTCGGTGTCCTCCACGGGTCCCGGCGCGGGCCAGTGCAGCTACGCGGTGTACATGTCCACCGACTACATCTCTGACCTGGGGGTTACACTGGTCTATGGCCCGTAGCCACGGCTGCATTCTCCGCCTCGGGGTCCTGCTCCTGGCGTCGTCCTGCTCGCCCGGCGGCGAGCGGCCTTCGCCGGGGGCGCCCGCGGGGCAGCGCACGGGCGCGGCGGCGAGCCCGCTCGCGCTGTACCCGGCCAGCCCCGAGGGCCACGGCGCCCTGCTTCGGGGCAGGCTGGAGTTGGAAGGCCCCTGCCTCTACATCGTCCGGGAGGGCGGCGAGCGCTGGCTCGCCGCCTTCCCGTCGCCCGGAACGGACTGGAACCCCGGGGACCGGGCCGTCCGGGTGGGAGACCGGGTGCTTCGCGTCGGCGCGACGGGCGGGTTCGGCGGCGGGGAGGTGAAGAACGGGGCCGGAGCGCTCTCGTGGGTGCGGGCGCCGGACGCATCCTGCGACAGCGCGAAGGTCTGGCTGGTCACCGGCCTCGCGGAGCCGTAGGCCCGAGCCTCCGGTCTCGCGAGAGGAGAGCGTCCGGGCCCGCCGGCGAACGGCGGAGCCCGGAGCTTTCCGTCGCCCGTATCCCTCGCTTTCCCCGGCCTTTCGCAGTCTGTATCCTGCGCACTCACGCACTCACGCGCGGGAGTCATACCAGATTGCCGAGCATTGTTCTGGTTCCGAACAGATTGGAATCACACAGAGGACACAGAGAACACGGAGGAACTGAAGACGCGATTGAAGTTTCTCTGTGTCCTCTGTGTCCTCTGTGTGATGCTCTATCAGA
>DASVWD010000012.1 GCA_036389795.1 Longimicrobium sp. | reverse complement strand
GCGCGCGCGCCACGCCGGGCGTGCGAGGGCCGAATGCGTGCGGGGGCTTGTAAGTCGTTGTGAGACAATGTATTATATACGCGTTCCCGGAGTGGCATAGGCGGGAGGAGCGCCGCCGGAGGGTCCTGGTCCCCCCTGGAGTGCAACCCCCGCACCCGTGCCGCCCGCCCGTGGCGCTTGTCCCCGGGCGAGCGGGTATTATCTTTGCCCGCACAACACCCCGAATCCCCAGCAAAGCTGCTCAGAGCAAAGCCGTCGAAAGGCGGTGACGCAGAGCCACGGGACTACCGTGCGGCCTATGCCGCGCCACGTCCGCCGAGCCGCCAGCTTGCGACTGCGCTTTCCCCGCACGTCGTCAGCCGGAGGTTCGTTCTTTTTTTGGTCTGGCCAGGTCAGGAGCGGACAATGAAGCTCGCCACGCATCCACTGCTGCGCGCCCGCGGCGCCGCGCTCCGGCTCGGCGCCACTTTCCTGGTCCTCGCCGCCTGCGACGGCGGCGGCGGCGTCACCCAGCCGGGGCCGGAGCCCACGCCCGAGCAGCCCCGGGTGAGCGCGGTGAAGCTGTCGCCCAGCGGCCAGGCGGTGCAGGCCGGCGCCACCCTGCAGTTCCAGGCCACCGAGACCATGAGCGACGGGAGCGCGGGCTCCGTGGAGCTCACCTGGTCGGCCACCGGCGGCACCGTCACCCAGAGCGGCCTCTTCACCGCGGGCGCGAGCCCCGGCAGCTACACCGTGACGGCCACCGCGCCGAACGGGGTGGCCGGCAGCGCGAGCGGCACCGTCACCGCCGGCCCGCCGTCGAACCCCACGCTCACGGGGATCCTGGTGACTCCGAACGGCGCCAGCGTGCAGGCGGGCGCCACGCAGCAGTACCAGGCGGTGGGGCAGCTCTCCAGCGGCGGCACTTCGCAGGTCGCCGTCACCTGGTCGGCAACGGGCGGGACGATCTCGGCCGGCGGGGTCTACACCGCCGGGAGCACGGCGGGGAGCTTCAAGGTGACCGCCACCGGCCCGGGCGGGGTCTCGGGCTCGGTGGACGTCACCGTCACCACCACGCCGCCGCCGCCCCCGCCGCCCGCGGGGAGCTACCAGACCGTGGTGGGCGACGACTGGCGCTCGTACCAGAACAAGGACCAGCTCAAGGCGCGCGAGTACTTCTGGTGGTTCCGCTCCGAGGACGTCTACCAGGACGTGGACCTGGTGGCCGACCCCACCTTCGGGCAGGCGGTGCGGATCCGCTTCCGGCAGTCGGACGAGGCTGGGTTCGCGCCGCGCCTCAGCGAGGCGTTCCCGGCGCCGCTGGACAAAATGTGGTACCGCTGGCGGATGAAGTACTCGCCGGGGTGGACCGACGTGGGGCCGAACCCCGCGGGGTACGCCAACGCCTACAAGGTCTCGTTCTGGCTCTGGGAGGGCTACGACGGGCGCGGCGGCATCGAGCTCACCAGCACCGACGACTACGTGCGCGGCTGGGCCGTCAACCAGAACGGCACCTGGCTCTCGTACAACGAGCGGCAGCTCCCCGGCACCCAGAACTGGAGCCGCGCCGCCGCGGCCTGGAACGACAACGAGTGGTGGGAGTTCGTGGTCTACTACGAGCGGCTCGGCCCCAGCTCGGCGCGCCAGCACTGGTGGAAGCGGCGGCTGACCAACGGCGGCGCGATCGCCAACAACGCCTGGGAGTACGCGGGGATCGAGGTGAGCGGGAACGTGACGCCGCGGGCGCGGGGGATCGACCTGGGCGCCAACAAGAACAAGAGCACCCCGCAGACGCAGTACATCTACTGGGGCCCCTGGGAGGTGGTCGACGGGTCGAAGTACCCGAACCCCTTCGGGATGACCGGCTTCTGAAGCCGGCGCCGGGCCCGCGGGACGCTTCCCGCGGGCCCGGTCTCTTTTCGGGTGCGTGGGTGCGTGAAGGGAATGCGCGTGCTCTTTACGGATCTGATCCAGCAATCGATCGGCTTCTCAACGCGATGTGTTTCGCAGGGGCGAGCCTGGAGTCCGAGCACAGGCGGCATCGGCGCAACAGGCTGCCTGCCGCATACGGGCCCGGCATCCGCCGGTTGAGGCAGGCCTCGCCCCTACGGGATCATCTGATCAGAATCCGCTGAAGTTCTCTGCGTCCTCCGTGCCCTCTGTGAGGGGCATTTCAGTTGTTTCTCTGCTGACTCTGCTGACTCTGCGTGAGGCCCGCAGTTCGTCTTTCTTTCTGCTGATTCCCGCATCACCCTCCCAGCGCCGCGCGGAAGGCCTCCAGCGTGGGCTCGATCTCCTCCGCGTGCGAGGGGCGCTCCAGCAGGCGGCCGAGTTCGGGGGGGACCGGGACCTCGCGGCCCACCAGCGGCTCCACCACCGCCTCGAACTTGGCCGGGTGGGCGGTGGCGACCACGATCCAGTCCGGCGTCTCCAGCCGCTCGCGCACCACCACCGCCGCGGCGGTGTGGGGGTCCCACACCTCGCCCCAGCGCGCGGGGCCGGCGCGGATCGCCGCGCGGATCTCCTCGTCGCCCACCCGGAACGCGCTGAGCGCCCGGCGCGCCGCCTCCTCGCCGCCGAAGAGGTGGAAGACGCGCTCCATGTTGCTGGGGAAGCCCACGTCCATCGCCGTCGCGAGCGTGGCCACGGTGGGGCGCGGCCCCCAGGGCTCGCCGGCCAGGAACGCGGTGACGGCGGGGTTGGCGTTGGTGGCGAGCACCACCTCGCGCACCGGCAGCCCGGCGCGGCGGGCCCAGAGCGCGGCCACGGCGTTCCCCAGGTTCCCCGAGGGCACCACGAACCCCGGCGCCGCCCCGTGCCGCCGCGCGTACCGCAGCGCCGCCCACGCGTAGTACGCCGCCTGCGGGAGGAGGCGGCCCACGTTGATGCTGTTGGCGGAGGAGAGCCGCCGGACGGCGCGCAGATCCGGGTCCGCCATGGCCGCCTTCGCCAGGCGCTGACAGGCGTCGAAGTCGCCGCGGACGGCGAAGGCGCGCACGTTGCCGCCCCACGCGGTGAGCTGCTTCTCCTGGCGCGGAGACACCCGCCCGGCGGGGAAGAGCACGGCCACCTCCACCCCCGGCCGGCCGTGGAACGCCGCCGCCACCGCGCCCCCCGTGTCGCCCGAGGTCGCCACCAGGATGGTGAGCGGGCGCGCGTCGGCCCCGCCCAGGCGCGACATCACGGCGGCCAGGAAGCGCGCCCCCACGTCCTTGAACGCCGCCGTGGGGCCGTGGAAGAGCTCCAGCACCGCCGTCCGGTCCCGCAGGTCGCGTAAGGGGACGGGGAAGGCGAGCGCCTCGCGGCAGATCTCCCCCAGCGCCCCCTCCAGCCGGTCGCCCGCGAAGAACGGCGCCAGCAGCCGCTCCGCGACCTCCGCCAGCGTCTGCGCCCCCGCGAAGTCCTCCGCCGCGAGCGAGGGGAAGCGCTCCGGGACGTAGAGCCCGCCGTCCGGCGCCAGCCCGCGCTCCACCGCTTCCGAGAGCGTCGCCGCGTGCCCGGGGTCGCGCGTGCCGAGGTACCTCACGCGACCTCCTCCACGCGGGCGCCGGGGCCGCCCACGGGGCAGGTCCATCCGCCCGCCTTCACCCCGTGCGCCGCGAAGGCCGCCACCATCGCCTCGCGCACCCGCAGGGCCGCCGCCTCGCCGCCGCACCAGGCGAAGACGCTGGGGCCGCCGCCGGAGATGGAGCAGCCCAGCGCCCCCGCCGCCAGCGCGCCCTCCTTCACCGCCGCGAAGCCGGGGATGAGCGGCGCCCGCCACTGCTCCACCAGCACGTCGGCGAGCGAGCGGCCGACGAGGGCCAGGTCGCCCGCGCACAGGCCGGCGACCACCCCCGCCAGGTTGGCGGCCTGGCGCACGTGGTCGCGCAGCGCGATCTCCTTCGGGAGAACGGCGCGCGCCGTCCGCGTGTCGAGCCGCAGCTCGGGCAGCACCACCACGCATCGCAGCGCCGCGGGGACGGGGAGGGGGACCACGTCGGGAGGCTCGGCCGAGCGCACCAGCACCAGCCCGCCGAAGAGCGAGGGCGCCACGTTGTCGCCGTGCACCGCGCCCGCGGCCACCGCCTCGCCGACCAGGGCGTAACGGAAGAGGTCGGCCAACTGCAGCGGCTCGGGGAGGAGCGCGTTCGCCGCGACGACGGCGGCGACGGCCGAGGCGGCCGATCCCCCGATCCCCGAGCCGAGCGGGATCCCCTTCTCGATCGACACCTCCACGCCCATCTCCGGCGCGCGCTCCTCCAGCAGCCGCAGGAGCGCCGCGCCGGCGGTGTTCGCGGCGGGGTCGGTGGGGAGGGGGCCGGCGCACCCCGTCGCCTCGCGGATGGCGACCCCGCGCCCGGGGACGCGCCGCACCGTCACCCGGTCGCCCGCGGCGGGGAGGGGGTGGCCCAGCAGGTCGAACCCCACCGCCAGGTTCGAGACGCTGGCCGGGGCGAAGGCGGTGGCGCGGGTCGGGCGCGTCATGCGGGCTGCCGGATCGGGATGAACGCCGTCGACTACCGGTCTCACTGGATTTCAGAATTGATCGTGCAAGCACGAAGATGTCATTCCGAGGGAGCGTCCACTCCCGACTCACCCCCACGCCGATGCCTGGGACGCTCCCGAGGAATCTACTGCGCCTGCGAGCGAGGTCTGGTGCGACGAGCGGACCTCGCTCACGGGTGAGTAGATTCTTCGGTCGCCGCCTGGCTCTGCCGCATTCAGAAGGTTCGGCGCCGCGGCTCCCCTCAGAATGACATTCTGTTGCACAATCAGTCTGACATGGGTGAGTCACTGTCGTCGCCGTCGACGGAGCCGGATTCACGGCGCGCCGCCGAGGTACGCGGCCAGGCGGAGGAGGTCGGCGAAGACGCCCGCCGCGGTGACCTCGGGCCCGGCGCCCGGCCCCTGCACGATCAGCGGGTTGGGCGTGTAGCGGCGGGTCTGGAACTGCACGATGTTGTCCGTCAGGTTCAGCCGCGCGAACGGGTGCGACGCCGGGTAGCCGCAGAGCCGCACGCTGGCGTGCCCGCCCTGTCCACCACGCCCACGAAGCGCAGCCGCTCGCCCCGCGCGTGCGCCTCCTCCCACCAGCGCGCGAGCCGGGCGTCGTGGTCCCGCAGCCGGTGCAGGAAGTCGTCCACGCTCCCTCCCTCCAGCTCCGGGGGGACCAGCCCCTGCAGCTCCACGTCGGCCAGGTCCAGCTCCAGGCCCATCTCCCGCGCCAGGATCACCACCTTGCGGGCCACGTCGACCCCGGACAGGTCGTCGCGCGGGTCGGGCTCGGTGAAGCCCTGCCGCCGCGCCTCGGCCACCAGCTCCGAGAAGGGGCGCACCCCGTCGAAGGCGTTGAAGAGGTACGACAGCGTCCCCGAGAGCACCCCCTCCACGCGCAGCACCTCGTCGCCGGTGGCGATCAGGTCGCGCAGCGTCTGGATGATGGGGAGCCCCGCGCCCACCGTGGTCTCGTACAGGTAGTGCGCGCCGGGGCCGCCCCCCGTGCGGCGCAGCTCGCGGTAGTAGCCGAGCTCCAGCGTGTTGGCGCGCTTGTTGGGCGTGACCACGTGGACGCCGCGGGAGAGCCACTCGCCGTAGCGGCGCGCCAGGTCCTCGTCGGCCGTGCAGTCGACGATCACCGTGTGCGGGAAGTCGTCGCTGCGCACGTGCGCCAGGAAGGCGTCCAGGTCGAACGGCACCCCCCGCGCCAGCTCCTCGCGCCAGCGCTCCAGCGGCAGGCGCCGCCCGTCCAGCGCCATCACCGAGCGGGTGGCCACGGCGCGCACGCGCAGGTCCACGCCGCGCTCGGCGCGGATCCGCTCGGCGCGCCGGGCCAGCTGGTCCAGGAGCGCCGAGCCCACCACCCCGGCGCCGATCACCCCCACGGACAGGGTCTGCCGCGACAGGTAGAGCGCCGAGTGCGTGGCCCTGAGCGCCCGCTCGGCCTCGGCGGCGCCCACCACCACCGAGATGTTGCGCTCGGACGAGCCCTGGGCGATGGCGCGCACGTTGATCCCCGCCTTCCCCAGCGCCCCGAAGAAGCGCGCCGCCACGCCGGGGAGCCCCGCCATCCCGTCGCCCACCACCGCCAGCAGCGCGCAGCGGGGGTCCACCTCCAGCGTCTGGATCTGCCCCTGGTGGCGCTCGGCGTAGAACGCCGCCTCCAGCGCGGCCCGCGCCCGCTCGGCGGCGGCCGCGGGGACGGCGAAGCAGAGCGAGTGCTGCGAGCTGCCCTGCGACACCATCAGCGCGCTCACCCCCGCCTCGCGCAGCGCCCCGAAGAGCCGGTGGGCGGCGCCGGGGACCTCGCGCATCCCCGTCCCCTCCACGTTCACCAGCGCCACCTCCTCCACCGCCGAGATCCCCTTCACCGTGCGCGCCGGGCCGCCGTCCACGTGGATGCGCGTCCCCGGCGCCTCGGGGCGGAAGGTGTTGCGGATGTAGATGGGGATCGAGCGCGCAACGGCCGGCCCCATGGTGGCCGGGTGCACCACCCGGGCGCCGAAGTGGGCCAGCTCCATCGCCTCCTGGTACGACAGGCTCTCCAGCACCAGCGCCTCTGGGACCAGGCGCGGGTTGGCGCTCATCACCCCGTCCACGTCGGTCCAGATGTGGATGGCGTCGGCCTCCAGGAGCGCGCCGAAGATCGAGGCCGAGTAGTCGCTCCCGTTGCGGCCGAGCGTGGTGGGCGCCCCCGCGGGCGTCGAGGCCACGAAGCCGGTGACCACCAGCGTCTCGGGGAGGCCGCCGCGGGCGTCGCGCCACGCCGCGAGACGCGCGCGGGTCGTCTCCCACTCCACGCGCGCCGTCCCCTCTCCGGGCTCGGCCACCAGCACCTCGCGGGCGTCCAGCCAGCCGGCCCGGGCGCCGCGGGCCGCCAGGTGCGCGGCCAGGAGGCGGGCGGACCACACCTCGCCGAGCCCCGCGACCATGTCCACGGCGCCGCGCGGGCAGTCGCGCAGGATCCAGGCGGCCCGCAGCACGTCGTCCACGTCGGCGAAGTCGCGCTCCAGGGCGGCGCGCACCTCGTGCCCGCACGCGCCGGGGAGGAGCTCCTCGGCGGTGCGCAGGTGGCGGGCGTAGAGGGCCGCGGCCTCCTGGCGGTACGCCGGGTCGCGACGGCCGGCCAGCTCCACCGCGCGCATCAGCGCGTCGGTGACGCCGCCCATGGCCGAGACCACCACCGCGCGCCGGGGCTCGGGGCGGCCGAGCACGATGTCGGCCACCGCGCGGTAGCGGTCGGCGGTGGCCAGGCTGGTCCCGCCGAACTTGTGGACCACCAGCTGTTCCGTGGACATCCGGGTCCTTCCGCATCCCGGGAGTGCCGCCGGGGCTGTCCTTGCGGCGGCGTAAAGAAAGCGGCCCGTGAAAGTTCACGGGCCGCCGGCGCACCGTTGGGGACCATGCCGCCCAATGGCGTCTGGCGTCTCCGCGCCGCGACTCGTGCGCCAGGGTCGCGGCGGCGGCGGTCCTGGTGGAGCGCGTCTCATGAAACGTGTCTGCAACTGTACCCGGTTCGCGAGCGGCATGTCAAGGCCGCGGGTGTCCGGGGTTGATGGGCGGCCGAGGCCGGCTGGATTGGGCGCTTCCGGAGCCCATGCGGAGAGCGCGATGAGGTACAGGCCCGCTTCCCTTCGACGGTACGCTCGCCGCTTCGTTCCCCTGGTTCCTCGGCTGCGTGAACGACGCCGCCGACCGCAACGGGTTCCGGCGCGTCGAGGTACACGATGGCTGATGGGCAGAATGGCTCCGCTCCGGCAGTCGGCTGCCGGATGCATTGATGGAACAGGTGATCGGCCCTGGCAGCGGCGAAGCGAGAGGCACGATTACCGGCATGCATCATGCGCCCGGCGCCGCTCCACGCGCCGGGGCGGTCGGCGAAGATGCGCCGTCGGCGGAGGGCTCTCGAAAGAAGTTGCGAGCGTGACGATGCGGGGTCGCGGGTGGCTGCTGGGGGTGGGGCTGCTGGCCTGCGCCTGCGTGCGTCCCGCGCGCGGGTCGGCGCAGGAGTTCCACGAGGACGTGGCACATCCGTGCCAGGACTTCTGGATGCTCACGCGCGTGGAGATCCTGGCGTGCCTGCGGGCCGACTACGCGGAGGCCGACGCGGAACTGAACCGCGTGTACCGGCAGAAGATGGCCGCCCTATCCCCCGAGCGGCGCAGGGCGCTGCGCGAGAGCCAGCGGGCGTGGCTGCGGCGCTACGACGCGGTGCTCACCTCGTACTACTCCCGCCCCTGGGCCAACCACTCCATCGTGAAGGTGCTCCCCTCGCAGATCCGCGCGGTGCGCGACCGCACGGCGTACCTGCGCGCGCTGGACGACGGCTAGGTGCCGCCCCGCAGGCCTCGCAGCTTGCCGCGCGCGATCTGCTCGCGGCGCGGGTCGGTGTTCAGCTCCAGGAAGCGCTCGTACGCCGCGATGGCCGCGGCGATGTCGCCCCGCGCCCGGTGCACCTCGCCCATGTTGGCGTGGGCGATGGCCCGCCGCGGGTCCAGCCGGATCGTTTCGCTCAGCTCCCGCCCGGCCCCGTCGATGTCTCCCAGCTGGAAGAGAGCCCATCCCAGGTTGTTGCGGTACGCGGCGCTCGTCGGCGCCGCCTGCACCGCCGCGCGGAAGCGCGCCGCCGCCCCGGCAATGTCGCCGCGAGCGAACAGGACCTCGCCCTCGCGGTTGAGGGCGGCCGCGCTTCCTCCCCGGACGGCGGGCGCGGGCGGCGGGGCCGCCGCGGTGGCCGCCGGGGCGGGGGACCGCCGGGGCGCGGGAGGCGGGGCGGGCGCCGCGGCCGGCCCCCTCGGGATCGTCGCCGTCCCCGTGGCCGCCGGGCGGTCGGGGGTGGTGGTGGGCGAGGCGACGCCGGGCTCCACTCGCTGCGCCTCGGCCGGCGGGCGCTCGATGCCGCCGGGTCCTGTCGTGGGGCCCCGTGCCACCTGGCCCCCCGGCACCGCCTGGCCTCCAGTCGTCACCCGGCCTCCCGGCGCCGCACCGCCGGCCGGAGCCGCCCCGGCCGGGTCCGTCGCCCTGGTCTGCTCCTCCGCGTCCGCGCCGGCCACGCGGCCGCCGGCTGGCGACGCGGTGTCCCTCCCCACGTTCCGCAGCCCCATCCATCCCAGCGCGAGCACCAGCGCGGCGATGAGCGCGATCACGGCGACCCTGCCGCCTGCCCGGCGTTCGCGGGGCGTCGCCGGGGGCGGTGTCCGGCCCGGAGCGCCGTCGCCGGCCGGCCGCCGCGCTTCGCCGGCCGCGCCGCGCGTACCGGCGCTCGCGGGAGCACTCGCCCCGGCCGCCAGCGCGGGCTCCACCACGACGCGCGGCCCGCCGGCACGCGGAGCGGGAGCGGCGGGCTCCGTGGGGCGGACGGGCCGGGTGGGCACCACGGGCGTGGAGACCACGGGTGGCGAAGTGCCCACGGGCTCCCGGGCAGCCACGGGCTCGGCCGGCACGACGGGCTCGGGAGG